>JAYVZU010000535.1:0-3361 GCA_043783075.1 Rhodanobacteraceae bacterium | reverse complement strand
TTGAGCTTGGAGGCAGGGACGTCGAGCTTCTGGTGACGGGCGCGCATCGCGTTGCGGATGCGGGTCAGGAAGTCGGCTACTGGGTCGGTCAGATTCATTTACTCTCCTTCATCCCCCGTTCGCCCACAGTGTCTCTGTGGGAACCAGCGGGAATGTTTACAGCAAAAACAGGGGCCCTACAGCGAAACTACCAGCTGGACTTCACAACACCCGGGATCTCACCCTTGAGGGCGAGCGAGCGGAAGCAGAGGCGGCATACGCCAAACTTGCGGAGGAACGCGCGAGGACGACCGCAGAGCTGGCAGCGGTTGTGCTGGCGAGACTTAAACTTCGGCTTCTTTGCGTCTTTGACGCGCTTTGCAGTGGTTGCCATGATCTACGGTTCCTATCTTCTTTCAAACGTGAATCGAACTTGGATGAGCAGGCAAACGCTTATGCGCCAACCCGGAACGGCATGCCGAACGCCTTGAGCAGCGAACGGGCGCCATTGTCATCTTGCGATGTCGTCACGATCGTGACGTTCATACCCTTGAGCTTGTCCACCTTCGCATAATCAATTTCGGCGAAGATGAGCTGATCACGAAGGCCAAGGGTGTAGTTGCCACGACCGTCGAAGCTCTTCGAAGAAACGCCACGGAAGTCGCGCACACGGGGCAACGCGATCGACACGAGACGGTCCAGGAACTCATACATCTTGTCGCCGCGCAGGGTAACCATAGCGCCGATCGGCATACCTTCACGAACCTTGAATTGGGCGATGGACTTCTTCGCCTTGGTCGTTACGGGCTTCTGGCCAGCAATGGCAGCGAGGTCGGCTACCAGGGGATCCATGATCTTGACGTTCTGGGTCGCTTCGCCGAGACCCATGTTGATCACAATCTTCTCGAGCCGGGGAATTGCCATGGGGTTGGTGATGCCGAGTTCCTTTTTTAGGGCCTCGCGGATCTCATTGTCGTACTTCAGACGGAAACGTGCTGCCATGTTTAGACTTCGCTTTCTCCACGGTTTCGGGTTACGTTCGGCTCGACTTGCGAGACCTTTGCGCGTGTACCGTTTCGTGGGGTGAACCGATAGTAAGTATACCGGGTTTTTTACCGGAATGTCATTGAAATACCGCGTTGAGTCCGCGGTAGAGCTTACTTCTTCTTGCCCTTGTCGGGGATCGCAGCGCTGTTCGTCTTGGCGAAGCGGACCTTGGTCTCGCCTTCCATGCGAATACCGGTACGAGTCTTGTTACCTTCCGAGTCGACCAGCATGACGTTCGAGAGGTGAATGGTAGCTTCCTGCTCGGCGATGCCGCCCTTGATGTTCTTCTGGGGATTCGGCTTGATGTGCTTCTTCATCATCATCACGCCCTCAACGAGAACGCGGTTTTTTTCCGCGAGCACTCGAAGGACACGGCCCTTCTTGCCGGCATCTTTGCCTGCGACCACGATAACCTGGTCGTTGCGCTTGATCTTGATCTTGAACTTCGGCTTCTCTTGAACACGAACTGGCATAGGTAAATCCTTCCTCGGCAATCTGTCGGAGCCGGAATCCGCGAAATACAGTGGGTAGTGGGTAGTGAGTAGTTGTTAGTTTTGGTCTTGGTCAATACTACCCACTACCCACTTTTCACTACTCACTGCTTCTTAGATCACTTCGGGTGCGAGTGAGACGATCTTGAGGAACTTCTTCTCGCGGAGTTCGCGGGCGACCGGTCCGAAGACGCGGGTGCCAACTGGCTCGTTACCGTCGTTGATGACAACAGCGGCGTTCTGATCGAAGCGGATGTAGGTGCCGTCGCGGCGACGATATTCCTTACGGGTGCGAACGATTACAGCCTTGACGACCTTACCCTTCTTGACGGTGCCATCGGGCGAAGCTTCCTTGACCGCAGCGGTCACGACATCGCCAAGACCAGCCTTTTTGCCCAAGCCGCCACCAAGCGGCAGGATGACCTGCAGCTTGCGGGCGCCGGAGTTA
This sequence comes from Rhodanobacteraceae bacterium, assembly GCA_043783075.1. Classification (GTDB taxonomy): domain Bacteria; phylum Acidobacteriota; class Terriglobia; order Terriglobales; family Acidobacteriaceae; genus Edaphobacter. Next base: position 1,396 of record JAYVZU010000535.1, on the reverse strand, counting down.
TCGGCCACGTCGAGGATAGTGCGCATTTGAACTGACATTGTGGTTCTCCTGAATACTCGAAACGATCTCTAAACCTGGGTGAACTACTTGGCCGGCGTTGCTGCTGCGGCCTTGACCGGCGCGGGCTCGGACAACGTCGAGCGGCGAACGATCTCTTCAAGAGCCCAACGCTTCAACTTCGAGAGCGGACGAGCTTCACGGATGCGAACCACATCGCCGACGCGGGCGGAGTTCTGCTCGTCATGCGCGTAGAACTTCTTGTTGGACTTCATGACGCGCTTGTACTTCGGGTGCGCCTTGCGCATCTCGATCTCAACCACAATGGTCTTCTGCATCTTGGTCGAAACCACGATGCCAACCTTTTCATTGCGGCGGGCGGTCAGCGGAGCGGCGGGCGTCGCTACGACGGTCTCGGGGGTGATAGAAGTCTCTGCCATGGTTATGCCTTCTTCGCTTTCTGCGCTGCAGCCTGCTTACGCTCGGTGCGCTTGCTCTTGGCAGGCGCAACATTCTTGACGACCGGGTTGGCGGCCTTCTCGGCGGCGATCGTCCGCTCACGCGCGATCGTCTTGGTGCGGGCGATATCCAGTTTGAGCACGCGAAGCTTCTTCACGCCTTCCTGATTGCCCAGGCTCTTCTGAAAGCGCAGGCGAAAGAGCTGCTCGGCCGCGCCATTGCGGGTCGAGACCAATTCTTCGTCACTGAGGTTGCGAATTTTTTCGAGTTCCATTGTTGTTCCTTCTTGCCTGAACGGCATTGCAATATTACTTGAACTACTTGGCGGCGACCGTAACCTTGACATCGTGACGCATCACGAAGCTGGTCTTCAGCGGCAGCTTGTGAGCTGCGAGGCGCATAGCTTCCTTCGCGAGTTCCGGCGTGACGCCTTCCATCTCGAACAGGATGCGGCCCGGGCGAACGACGCAGACCCAGTGATCCGGAGCGCCCTTACCCTTACCCATACGGGTTTCGGCTGGCTTCTTCGTGATCGGCTTATCCGGGAACAGACGGAGCCAGACCTTACCACCACGCTTGATGAAACGCGTCATGGCGATACGGCTTGCTTCAATCTGGCGGTCCGTAATGTAACCGCACTCCATGACCTTGAGGCCGAAGTCACCGAACGAGAGATCGGAGCCGCGCCAGGCTTTGCCCTTCATGCGTCCGCGCTGCTGCTTGCGGAACTTAACCTTCTTTGGCATCAACATATGAAAAAGTCCTTTTAGCAAAGTCTCTTGATTTTGCTATTGCTATTGCCTTTGCTACTAAAGCCGAACAACTAAGCTGTGAACGCACCGGCGGTCGCAGTCGTCGAAGAACCCTGATCGCGGCGCTTCTTCTGCTCGTAGATATCGCCACGGTAGACCCAGGTCTTGACGCCGATAATTCCGTAGGT
>JAYVZU010000534.1:0-3374 GCA_043783075.1 Rhodanobacteraceae bacterium | reverse complement strand
TGGGTCCTCTGGCGCGGGGGCGCGGGGTGGCTGCTGCGGTACGTCCGCAAGCGTACAGATGTCGGAGAAAAGCGTATCAGGAAGTGAGGAGATTATGCCGAGACGGCAACAAAAACGCGTCCACGAGCGTTTACGCGCGTCCACGGTCGCGCCGACCATGACGGAAGCGCTTGAGGAGGGAGAGGCCGGAGGGCTTGGGGACCGCTCGACGGGGCATGGGATAATTCTATGCTGTGGGGTCGGGAGTTGGGAAGGCAGACATTCATCGGTAACCCGAATCATTCACGATACGATTAGGAGGCCACGAGGAGAAGAATGCCAATCAGAGCCTATTACAGCGCATCAGTCGCGGCATTTCTTGTAGATGACGACGAACGAATTCTAGGGGTGCTCGCAGCCAAGCATCATCATGCATTAGAACTTTCGCAGCGATGGGCCTGGATTCAGCAGATTTCCATTCTGAAATCCAATTTGGACAATCATCCGAACGGTTCGATTTTTCTTGAGTTGTACATCCCTAGAATGGGTAAAAGGGCTGATGCGGTCCTGATAGCTGATGACATCTTGTTTGTCCTTGAGTTTAAAGTTGGCGAGACCCTTCACGGAGCTGGAGCCTTCGATCAGGTTGTGGACTACGCTCTCGATCTAAAGAACTTTCATGAGGGCAGCCATAATGTCCCAATCATCCCCGTCCTGATTTCTACCAATTCCGATTCAGTAGCAATCCGAAATCTCGACTTCGCAGAGGACCTCGTCGCCTTACCCTTTGGAACCAATAGCGTAGATTTAGGAGCGCTGATCGATGCCATTTGTGGATCGACTAGTTTTCCAAGACTTGATGTCAGCGAGTGGATGGCGAAAGGCTACAAACCCACTCCGACAATAGTGGAAGCCGCCGAGACTTTGTATCGGACCCATAGCGTTGAAGACATCTCGCGATCGGATGCTGGAGCAAAGAATCTGAACCAAACAAGTGCCTGTGTGAGCCGGGTAATAGATCGAGCTCGTGAAAACACGAGGAAGGCTATCTGTTTCGTGACCGGTGTCCCGGGATCTGGAAAGACCCTAGCTGGCTTAAACATAGCAACTCGGCGATCAGATGAGCATCCTGACGAGGACGCGGTATTTCTCTCCGGCAATGGTCCGTTAGTCAGTGTTTTGCGTGAAGCTCTCATACGGGACAAAGCTCTACGCGAAGGTGTTTCCAAGAAAAGCATCACTCAGTCAGTTCAAAAGTTTATTCAGAATATTCACCACTTCAGAGATGAGTATGTCGGCAACAACGAAGTTCCATCTGAAAAGGTAGTTGTCTTTGACGAAGCTCAGCGAGCTTGGACGCGTGAAAAAGCTACGGACTTCATGCGCCGCGAACGAGGTCAAGCCGATTTTGATATGTCGGAGCCGGACTTCCTCATAAGCGTCATGGATCGACACGCAGATTGGTGCACCATCGTTTGTCTAATCGGCGGAGGCCAAGAGATCAACACTGGAGAAGCTGGAATATCCGAATGGATAAGTGCGCTTACGAGCCGCTATTCCGGCTGGGAAGTCCACGTCTCGCCTCGCATATCGCTCCCGGAATATGGCTCCCAAGATCTAGTAGAAAATTTCCTTGCGTCCCCACGGGTTCACCCAAATGAAGACCTTCACCTCGCGGTTTCGATGCGTTCCTTTCGAGCGGAGTCCCTGTCCGAATTCGTCGGGCAAATAATTGACAACGAGCCTGGAGCTGCTAAAGGATCTTACCGAGATATCTCTTCGGAGTATCCCATCTTTTTAACGCGCGATTTGAACTCTGCAAGAACTTGGCTTCGTAGCAGAGCACGTGGAACGGAGCGCTATGGTTTGGTCGCATCCTCGGGCGCACTTCGACTGCGACCAGAAGGAATTCACATCAAGGCCTCAATTGACCCTTCGAACTGGTTCCTGAACGCAAACACGGACGTTCGATCGTCATACTATTTAGAAGAGGTTGCAAGTGAATTTGACGTCCAGGGACTTGAGCTAGACTGGGTCGGCATATGTTGGGATGGGGACTTCCACTACCAAGCGGATCGTTGGGTATGTCAGTCTTTCAAAGGTACAAAATGGCAATCCGTCCATGATGAGTCCCGACGACTGTATCTCAAGAATGCGTATCGCGTGATTCTAACGCGGGCTCGCCAAGGCATGGTGCTCTTTGTTCCGAAGGGCGATGCATCGGACCGCACGCGCCCTTCGGCCTTTTATGATGGGACCTTCGATTATCTGCACTCATGTGGGATTCCTGTTCTTGAGTTTGGTCCCACTATCGTTTAGAGCCCGGTCATTTTTTCGATGGCTTCGGGGTAGCGGTCGCCGGCTACGGGGATTTGGTCGGCGGCTTCGGTGATCCGCGCGAGGTCGGCGGCGGTTAGTTGGAGGGTGGCTCCGCCGAGGTTTTCTTCCAGGCGGTGGAGCTTGGTGGTGCCGGGGATGGGGACGATCCAAGGCTTCTGCGCGAGGAGCCAGGCTAGCGCGATCTGGGCCGACGTGGCGTTGTGCTGCTTGCCGATGTTGGTGACCATCTCGACGAACGCGAGGTTGGCCTTGCGCGACTCCGGTGAGAAGCGGGGCAGGGTGTTGCGGAAGTCCTTGGGGTTGAGCTGGGTGTTCTCGTCCATCTTGCCGGTCAGGAAGCCTTTGCCGAGCGGCGAGAAGGGGACGAAGCCGATACCAAGCTCTTCGAGGGTGGGCATGACTTCGGTCTCGGGCCTGCGGTGCCAGAGCGAGTACTCGCTCTGTAGCGCGGCGACGGGCTGGACGGCGTGGGCGCGGCGGATGGTTGTGGCTCCGGCTTCGGACAGGCCGAAGTTTTTGACCTTGCCCTCTGCGATAAGGTCTTTGACGGCTCCGGCGACGTCTTCGATGGGGACGTTGGGGTCGACGCGGTGCTGGTAGAAGAGGTCGATGGAGTCGATCTGGAGACGCTTGAGCGAGGCTTCGCAGACGGCTTTGATGTTCGCGGGGGTGCTGTTGAGCGGGGCGGTTCCGGGTGCGAGGCCGGGCTGGCAGTTGAAGCCGAACTTGGTTGCGATCTTTACCTTGTCGCGGATAGGCGAGAGGGCCTTGCCGACCAAGATTTCGTTGGTGAACGGGCCGTAGACTTCAGCGGTGTCGAAGAAGGTGACGCCGAGGTCGACGGCCTTGTGGATGAGGGCGATCATCTCGTTTTCGTCGTGGACGATGCCGGTCGAGAAGCTCATGCCCATACAGCCGAGGCCGAGCGCGGAGACTTCGAGATTGGTGCCAAGTTTGCGGGTTTCCATTTGTTTCTCCTTTTGATCTTTGTCGCGTTCATGAATAGGGCTTTCAGCCCTCGGATTGTGGCCGATTTGGAACCTGGGGCGATGCCC
>JAYVZU010000533.1:0-3389 GCA_043783075.1 Rhodanobacteraceae bacterium | reverse complement strand
GGGTCTTCATGTAGGCGGTCGCTCCGGCAGACATCAGAGCAACCAGAATGGTCGCGACCCGGGATGCCGTGACGTAGTGTTTCTCGGTGTCATTTTTCACGAGGAAGCGCTTGTAGATGTCGTTGATCAGATAAGAAGCGCCTAAGTTCAGGTGTGTCCCGATGGTGGACATGTAGGCCGCAGCGAAGCCCGCGAGCATCAGGCCGCGCAGACTGGGCGGGAGATAGTGGATCATGACCCAGACGTACGCGCCTTCGTAGCCGCCTTGCGCGCTGGTCGGGTTCGGCAGCAGAACGAGTGCTACGAGTGCGGTTGCGATCCAGGGCCAGGGCCGCAGAGCATAGTGTGCGATGTTGAACCACAGGGTCGCGCCTACGCCGTGGGCCTCGTTCTTGGCGGAGAAGATGCGCTGGGCGATGTAGCCGCCACCGCCGGGTTCTGCGCCGGGATACCAGCTTGCCCACCAGTTGAGGCTCATCAGGACGAGGAAGCTGAGGAAGGGTCCGGTGAAGATGCTGGAGCCGATTTTGGGCACGAAGGAGAGCGTGTCGGTGTGGCGTACGAGGTCGAGCGCATGAACCTGTGCGGCGAGCGAACCCATGCCGCCGACGGCGTGGACGGCGAAGCCCGCGAGCAGGACGACCATGCTCATCTTGAGGACGAACTGGACGAGGTCTGTCCAGAGGACGGCCCACATCCCGGAGACGGCGTTGTAGGCGAGCGTGAGCACGAGGCAGGCGAAGACCGCTTCTAGCTGGCCTTTGGTGGAGGTGATGCCGAGTGTGAGTGCGAGGACCTTCGCCATGGCGAGGTTCACCCAGCCCATGATGATCGTGTTGACGGGCAGCGCGAGATAGACGGCACGGAATCCGCGCAGGAAGGTTGCTGCCTTGCCGCTGTATCGGAGTTCGGCGAACTCCATATCGGTGAGGACGCGGGCGCGACGCCAGAGCGGGGCGAAGAAAAAGACGGTCAGCATACCGCTGAGGCAGAACGACCACCAGAGCCAGTTGCCGGCGATCCCCTGGCTATAGACGAGGCCCGTGACGACGAGCGGCGTGTCGGCTCCGAAGGTGGTCGCGACCATGGACGTGCCGGCCAGCCACCACGGCACGTTTCGGCCGGAGAGGAAGAACTCGCCTACGTCGCCCGACGCACGCTTCATGTAGTAAAAGCCGATGCCGAGGTTCACCGCGAAGTAAGCCACGATGATCGCCCAGTCGAGCGCCGTCAGTTGCATAGATTCCTCAAGTGCCGCATGTTGAAGTCTCCCCATCCTACAACCAGCGGCGCAGATATAATCTTCGCAACGCGGCCAACTTTGCCGGGTTGACCAGAGGCCTACGGGGATGCAGAGCAGTACCCACCCAGCGCGCCTTGCCAGCATAGTGTTGGCGGCTTTGCTCTCGCTTGTTGTCGCTCCACATCTGCTGGCGCAGACACAGCCTACGCAGGCGACAACTGTCCCGCTGATACTGCCGGGAGGCTTGGCTTACGATGCGGCGGGAAACCTCTACTTTGCGGAGACGGCCAACCATGTTGTCCGTCGGGTGACTCCGGCTGGCGTGCTGACGACCGTGGCCGGGAATGGTGAACAGGGGGTTGGTGGCGATGGTGGCGCGGCGACTTTGGCGATGCTGGACTCACCGTTGGCGATTGCGCTGGATAGCGCTGGGAATTTGTTTATTGCGGACTCGCATAATCACCTTATCCGTCGGGTGGATGCTGCCTCTGGCGTGATCACGAGTCTTGGGCTGCGGGTAGATTTTCCATCGGCGCTGGCATTCAATGGGTTGGGTGACCTGTACGTTTCCGATCAGCGAGCACACCTTATTCGGCGCATCGACCATGTGACTGGAGCGGTGACGACTGTTGCGGGGAATGGCACGCAGGGCTACTCCGGTGATGGTGGGCCTGCAATGCTTGCGGCTATCGACAGCCCATCCGGTATTGCGATCGATGGCGCGGGGAATTTGTATTTTGCGGACTCGCACAATCACCGCATCCGCTGCGTGGACGCAGCTTCCGGGGTCATCACTTCTGTGGCGGGGACTGGCCAGCCGGGATTTTCCGGCGACCTGGGAAAGGCTACGTCGGCAGCACTGAACCTTCCGCGTGGTCTTGCGATAGATGCTGCGGGGAACCTGCTACTTGTTGACTCGCACAACCAGCGCCTCCGTCGGATAGATGCTCAGACCGGCCAGATGACGACCATCGCCGGTGCTGGAGTACAGGCCTATGCGGGCGATTCGAACCCTGCGGTAGCAGCGTCTCTGAATAGCCCGCGCGCTGTGACGATTTCGCCAGCCAATTTGCCGACGGTTTCGGATTCGGGGAACGAACGAATCCGGCAGGTGGATTCAGCGGCGATCATCCACACGATTGCGGGTCTGGGAACAACAGCCTCCGGAAACCTGATTTTGACCGGACCGGCCGTGGCGCTTTACGGCACGGGATCTTTGACGGCATCTCTCGTGGCGAGTCCTGCGACTGGTTTGGTTACATTCTTCGAGACTGTCGCCGGAGTCACGCAGAGCCTTGGGAACTTCCTGCTGTCGACCAATGCGGCATTGCTTTCAACTACATCTCTCGCTGCCGGATTTCATCGGCTCTCAGCAAGCTATGCAGGCGACACATTGCACGCTGCGTCGCAATCGAGCGTCTTCAACCTTTCCATTTCGCCAGCGCCATTGGTTGCCACGCCGAACCCCGCGACGATGCTCTATGGGCAGTCGCCACCTGTGCTGACGGGGTCACTGTCAGGCTTGTTGCCACAGGATTCTGGACAAGTGAGTCTTGTTATGGCGTCAGCGGCAACAGCTACATCGGCACCGGGCAGCTATGCGATTGCCGCTGCGATTGGTGGGGCGAAGGCAGGGAACTACTCGCTCACGCAGAGTGTGGCTGCAGTGACGGTCTCGCGTGCGCCTTCGATCACGACACTTTCAAGTGGGCTTGCAGTGCATGTCGCGACGACTACGTCGGGTAGCCCCACTGGCTTGGTTTCGCTGATGGATGCTGGAGTGGTGAGCGCTTCGGCTACTCTTTCAGCGACGGGAGATGCGGTGTTTTCACTTGCGAGTCTCTCCGCTGGGAGTCATACGCTGACGGCTGCGTATGGCGGGGACGCGGACTTCCTGGGGTCTGCCTCGAATTTAACTGTGACTAGTATAGGCCCGGCCGTAGCTGCGGACTTCGGCCTCGTTGCTACAGGGCAGACTGCAGTGACGATTCAGTCGGGGGCGACCGCACAGTTTTCCTTCGCGGAGAACGCAGTGAATGGTGCGCGATCGAGCCCCGTCTTGCTGACCGTGACTGGGCTGCCGGCTGGCGCGACCGCCTCGTTCAACCCGGCGTATCTGCCGCCTGCGAATACGCCTGCTGCCTTT
>JAYVZU010000532.1:0-3394 GCA_043783075.1 Rhodanobacteraceae bacterium | reverse complement strand
CAAGCTGACCTTCCACCATGAGAAAAAGGAGCTGAAGAGCTTCGTCATGACCGTCGCCAAGAGCGGTCTCAAGATGCGTCCTTCGGCTTCCGACGGCGTGCACTCGTGGCAAAATTCAGCCAACGGTACCGTCGCAACCGGAATCCCGATGCGCGAGTTCGCGGACTACATGGCCGGCCCAATGGAGGCGCCGATCGTCGATGAGACCGGCCTCGACGGCAAGTATGACTTCACGCTCGACTTCACCAACTATCTCGCCGCCGACGACCGCGTCATGCACCGCGAGATGACCGGTGTCCTGATCGCCGCAATGCAGGGCGAACTCGGCATCAAGCTGGAGGGCCGCAAATCGATGGTTGAGGTGTTGGTGATCGACCACGCTGACCGGCCATCCGAAAACGAAAGCCGCGGTAGCTGCGACAATAGAATCATGCAGCTCGCAGCTTCCATCCCGCTCACCGAAGCCGAGATCGACACCCTCGTCGAGACCTTCTACGCCAAGGTCCGCGACAACGCGACCATCGGCCCCATCTTCAACGCCGAGGTTCAGGACTGGCCGACACACCTCGCGCTGCTCAAATCCTTCTGGGCGAGCGTGATGCTGGGAGCCGGAACTTTCCGCGGCAATCCAATGGAAAAGCACATGATGCTACCGCTGCAGCCCGAACACTTTCGCGTCTGGCTCGCCTTGTTTCGCGAGACGGCCCACAAAGTCCTGCGTCCGGCAGGCGCAGACATGGTCATCCGCCGCGCAGAGCGCATCGCCGAAAACTTCCAGTCAGCAATCGCCAGCGCTCGCAGCTAGAGCCAATCCGCCACTTGCGGATCGCCCCGCCGCCCCTGCCGTCATTCTGGCGAAGCCAGAATCTCCGTAGTCGCCTTTCGGCTCGCCTCCGGCCCAAAAGCTACCGTGCGGGAACCTTTAGCAGATTCTCGACCGCCAGCGCCTTTGCACTAAACCGCGCCGAGAAGATATCCCCCGTAAAGAAATCGACCCGGGTATATCGCGTTCCGACTGACGTCCCGCCCTTGCCCAGAGGCTGAAGCACAACGGCCGACTCGCCCTGTAGTATCCCATCCACGTACGTGCGCAGCATCTTGCCGTCGTAGGTTGTCGCCACCGCGTACCAGCGGTCGACCGGGAATAGGTGCGACGGGTCGCAGTTCAGCATGATGCCTGCCCGATTGTCTGGCTGGCCAGCGACTGCGCTGACCGCCACGGTATCAATGCACCACTTGTCCTCATGTATCCGAATCTCGAACATCCGCCGCGACTGCGTGCCATCTTCCTGTAGGTGGAAGAATCGCTGCTCCGGCTTGCCCGCCGACGATGGCCGGAAGATCACCTCAAACGTGTAGTCCAGCACCCCAGTCAGTGGCAGCGTTGGAAGAAACAGCGCGTCCCCCGCGGTATGGTCGCCAGCAAAATGCAGCGCCTTGCCCAAGTCAGTGTCCACGACCTTTGGCGCACCGATCACTGTCGTTGGATTCCCGTTGATGCTGGTGAGGTTATTGAATCGCCACGTCGTAGGTTGTTGAGCGGCGAGACCTGGCGGCAGCAACGCCAACAAAAGTAAGAGCTTTTTCATGGCGCAAGCTTACAGGTCGCAGGCAATCACAGTCGAGCCGCTACACCTGGTCTGGAGGTGTCAGGCTGACGCGAATCGAGTCGATACGGCGGTCAGTGCTGGCGAGAACCTCAAGCCGAAGCCCATCTTCTTCTACCACCTCGCCCGGCAACGGAATATGTCCTGCAATCTCCGAGACCAGCCCGCCCACCGTGGTGGACTCGTAGTGATCTGGCAGACGCAGCGCCGTGGGGTCATCCCGCGTGTTGCGCTCCGGCGATTCGGATGCAGCATCCTCGTCGTCATGCGGCTCCGGAGTCTTCCCCGGCGTGGGAAACTGATCCGCAAACAGCTCACGCAGTCGCGAAAGTTCAAACGTTCCAGAGACGATGTAAGCGCCATCAGCCTCGCGATGCGGTGCGTCATCGGCCTCGGCCTCGTCGTGCTCGTCGGAGATATTGCCGACGATGGCCTCCAGCAAATCCTCAATCGTCACAATGCCCGCGACCGCGCCATACTCGTCGATGACGATGCGCATATGCTGCTTTTCGCTTTGCATCTCGCGCAGCAACTCGGCTACCCTCTTCGTCTCGGGAACAAACGCCGCCGGCCGCTGCATCGAAGCCAGCGTCAGCGTCACAGCATCCTCGTCCGTCACCTGCAGCAGGTCGTGCGCGAACGCGATGCCGGTGATCTTATCCAGCGATCCACGGTACACCGGCACCCGCGAAAACACGTGGTCTTCAATCTCGGCCGTAAATTCCTTCAGTGTCAGCGTGTCAGGAACCGCGAAGATCTCTGGTCGCGGTGTCATCACCTCGCGCACCACCTTGTCGCCAAACTCAACCACCGACCGCACCAGTTCGCGGTCCGACTCTTCGAGAATCCCCTCTTCCTCGCCCGCTTCAAGCAGCGCATCCATCGCCTCGGACGGGTGGTCCTCTTCCAGTTCATCCTCCGGTTCGGCCAGTGCGACGATAGAAAGCAGCAGCCCCAGCAGCAGCGTCACCGGCAAAATCGCATAAAACAGCGCCTGCAGTACATAGCGAATCTTCATCACCCACAGGCCCCGCGTGCGGACGAAGATGACCTGCGGAATCAGGCGGTCGAAGATCAGGATCAGCAGAATCAGCTCGAAGATGGCGCGCGCAACCTCCGCCCAGCCCGGCCGAGCCGCCAGGTCCCCGTGCCCAATCACTTCCGGCGCGTAAAGCCTCAACCCGCTGACCAGCGCTATCCCGGCCAGCGAAAGCTGCCGCAACACGGATGCAGACTGCGCAATCGACTCGCGCCCCAGTCGCAACCGCGGCTCAACCTTCTCTTCCCACGAATCGATATTGTCCTGGTACTCGCGCGCAAGGAACTTACCCATCTCGAAGTACACGCGGTCCACATAAGCGGCCAGCGCCAGGATCACCAGCAACACTGCGAGCACAAATGTTGGCAGAAAGGTCATCCGGCACGCTCGATCAGGGTCGACTTGAGCTTCAACTCTTTGCGCAGCACAAGCTCCCGAGCCGCCATCTCGCCGGAGTCGGTCTCGTGGTCCTCGCCATCCAGATGCAGCAGGCCGTGCAGCAGCAGGATTTTGATCTCATCCTTCAACGCATGGCCATGCTCCGCAGCCTGCCGCGCCGCAATCTCCAGAGATATCGCCAGGTCACCCGCATGCTCCGCTGCTATCTCCGGCGGAGTCGGAAAGCTGAGGACATCCGTCGCCTTGTTCTTGCCCCGAAACGCCTTGTTCAGCCGCTTCATCTCGGCATCGGACGTAAGCAGAACTTCAACCTCGCCGCTCAGACCAACGGCTGCACGCGCGCGGTTAA
>JAYVZU010000531.1:0-10238 GCA_043783075.1 Rhodanobacteraceae bacterium | reverse complement strand
CGAAACAGCAAGATCCGCACACTAGCCGACGCCAGCCCCGTAATCTCCGCAATCTCCTTATGCAAGTAGTCCTCACCATAAGCCAGCCACAGCAGCTGACGATCCCGCAATCTCATCCCCCGCATAGCCTGTCCCAGCACCGCCCTGGCATCCGCCTCGCCCTCCAGGCTCCGAGCCGCAAACGCCTCCTCCCGCACATCCTCAATAGAGCTCTGCCGCGGACGCCGCCAATGATCCTTCAGCAGATTCGTCCCAATCCGAAAGAGATACTTGCGGCTAGCCACCTCTCCATCATCAGGACGGCTAGCCCCCAAAACCGAACAAAACTCTCCTGCATCAGGTCATCCGCCAGCCCCGGATCGCCCGAGGTCCGCGCAAGTGTAAAGTCCCACGTCATCGCAGCTCTCCCGTCCCAGCCTCACCGCCGCTCAACCGAGATCCCATTCGACTCCCCTGCCGGCATCAAACCCAGCCGACCAGCCAGCATTCACGTTATACCTGCCGACAGAATAAAGCCGAGTCCCGGAATCAGAATCACAATCCCCGCCAACAGCAGCACACTCTGCAACCCGTGCGTAAAGCTATGCCGCGCAAACAGCAACCCGGCCCCGAGCAACGTCATCACCGCGCCAATCTGCAGCGGCATCAACACGCGCCCGACCACACTGGGAACCTTCTGGTCGCTCTCAAAGTTCACCGGAATCGGCGCCGCCTCCAAAAACCGCTTGCCCGCCTCCGATTCCATGTACTGAATCAGCTCCCGGCTCGTCCCAAACCGGTCAATCAGCTTGCCGTGCACATCCATCTGCGTCTTGAAGACCCGCTGCCAACGCCGATTTGCCAGAAACATCTGCAGCAGCCAAGCCACCGCCCCTAGAAAACCCAGAAACGCGATGACTGGCATAAATCCCTGCTCGATCATCCGGTACGCCGGATCTTCCGGCCGTCCACCGTCATTCTCCGGCCAAACCTTTCGCTCCAACGCTTGAACCCGCCGTCCACCCTGTGCCGGAAATCCTGAAAACAGATAGAAGTCAGGGTTCTTTGCGATCTCCGGATGCTCAGTCAGAAACTTCCCGAGCTCCGGATTCGAATGATTCACATACTCTGCATTCCCCAGCAGCGACGGATCCCGCTCCACCACGGAGGTCAGCACCGGGCTGATCCGCAACAGCCGAATCAACTCCTCCTGATTCCGCTGCACCACGTCGTCATCCGCGGCAGACCGCGCCTGAACCGGCGGCGCCTGCGCCCGAGCCGGCGCACACCCCACACACAAAACCCCCAACATCACCGCACTGCAACTCAACACCCGTCCCATTCCCATATCGATCCCTCACCCTCTGAAATACGCTTCTGCCCATACAACGTCCCACCCGCACTTCGGTTAACAAGAAATTCAGTCATAGTATTTGTCGGATGGCTTTGCTACCCTCACCTCATGCAGGTAATGGTCGAAATCCCGGACGATATGGCACAAAGGATTCAAGCCAATGGCGAATCACCGGAAGGATTCGTTCAGAAACTCATTGAACGAGCTCCTGCAGAATGGCCTGCGCTTTCTCAACCAAAACTAGACCTCAAGTCTTTTTTTGAAAGAATGGCAGCAAATTCCGACAAGATTCCCCAACTCCCCGATGAAGCCTTCACCCGCGAAAGCTTCTACTCGGATCATGACTGATCGATGCTCCCGCAGCCTGTCTGGTCGATACCAACATCCTTCTAAGAATTTCGCGCCGAGATGATCCGGACTACACCGCAATCTTGAGTACGATTTCCAGGCTCAGGCAAGAAGGCACTCAACTCTTCTACTCGCTCCAAAATATTGCTAAGTTCTGGAACGTTGCGACTCGTCCCATGGATCGAAACGGTTATGGCCTCCCTATTGCTTCGGTTGACCTCCTTGTGCGAGCGACAGAAGAGACATGTCTCTCCTGCCGGAAAATGCGCTGGTATTTGATGCGTGGCGGAATCTCGTTCTCGAAAACAGAATCAGCGGAGTTCAGGTCCACGACGCGCGCCTCGCGGCACTCATGCAAGTCCACGGTGTAGACACAATCCTGACGCTCAACGCCACGGACTTCCGCCGGTTCACTCAACTAAAAGTCCTGACCCCGACTCGGTAACAACCGAGCTAAGTTGAGTCTTTCCCACACCTCGATCCCACCCCCACCGCCGCATTTCGCGCCTACGACAACATGTAGTAGCCTGTGACGAATCCGCACCGCATTCGACAGACCCAACCATGCATCCCGATGGTATCTATTCCCGCGACCCTAAATGGAGATCGTAATGATTCGTCGTACCGCAACTGCCTTCGCCGCCTGCCTCCTGCTCCTCGCCCCGTTCGCCGCTGCCCAGCAGAAACCCGCCTCGACCTCTGCCTTCGACGGCCTCAAATTCCGCCAGATCGGCCCCTTCCGCGGCGGTCGTGTAGGAGCCGTCACCGGAGTCCAGTCCCAGCCCCTCACCTTTTACTTCGGCGCTACGGGCGGCGGCGTCTTCAAGACCACCGACGGCGGAGCCCACTGGCTCCCCATCGCCGACGGCCAACTCAAGCTAGGCTCCATCGGCGCCATCGCCGTCGCAGACTCCGAACCCAACGTCATCTACGTTGGCACCGGGGAAGCCGACCTCCGCGGCAACGCCTCCCACGGCGACGGTGTCTATAAGTCGACCGACGCCGGCCACACCTGGAAGAACGTCGGCCTCACCGACACCCAGCAAATCGGCGCCCTAAAAATCGACCCCAAAAATCCCGACATCGCCTTCGTCGCCGCCATGGGCCACTGGGCCGGCGCCAACGCCGAACGCGGCGTCTTCCGCACCCAGGACGGCGGCAAAACGTGGAAAAAAGTCCTATACAAAAGCGACAAGGCCGGCGCGATCGACATCTCCATCGACCCGCTGAACTCCAACGTCATCTACGCATCTATCTATCAATTCTTACGGCAGCCGTGGAATTTTGACTCCGGCGGTCCCGACTCCGGTCTCTGGAAGTCCACCGACGGCGGCGACACCTGGAAAGATATCTCCCGCAACCCCGGCATGCCCAAGGGAACCCTCGGCCGCATTGGCATCGCCGTTTCGCCTGCCAAAGCCGACAGCCTCTGGGTCATCGTCGAAGCAGAAGCCGGCGGAATCTTCCACTCCGACGACGGCGGCGCAACCTGGACCGAAACCAACAACAAAAACGACATCAAGCAGCGGGCCTGGTACTACTCAAGAATCTTCGCTGATCCGAAGAACGCCAACACCATGTACGCACTCAACACCAGCCTCTACAGGTCTATCGATGGAGGCCACAACTTCAAAGCCATCCCAACCGGCCACGGCGACAACCACGATCTCTGGATCGCGGCCAACGATCCCGACCGCATGATCGAGTCCAACGACGGCGGCGCAAACATCTCATTCGACGGCGGCAAAAGCTTCTCCACCATCATGAACCAGCCGACCGGCCAGTTCTACCGTGTAGCCCTCGACAACGACTTCCCCTACCACATCTACGGTGCACAGCAGGACAACACCACCGTCGCCACCAGCAGCCGCGGCAACTCCGGCTCCATCACAGAATCAGACTGGCACGACGTCGGCGGCGGCGAAAGCGGCTGGATCGCCCCCGACCCCACCAACTCCCGCTTCGTCTTCGCCGGATCCTACGACGGCCTGCTCACCCGTTACGATCACGAAACTGGCGGCGTCCGCGACGTCAACGCGTGGCCCGACAACCCCATGGGTTCTGGCGTCGAAGTCATGAAATATCGCTTCCAGTGGAGCTTCCCTCTCCTCTTCTCGCCCAACGACCCCAAACTCCTCTACGCCGGCTCGCAGTATCTCCTCGGAACCCGCGACGAAGGCCACAGCTGGCAGGTCATGAGCCCCGACCTCACCCGCAACGACAAATCCAAACAAGGCCCCGTCGGCGGCCCACTCACCAAGGACAACACCGCAGTCGAGTACTACGACACCATCTTTACTGTGGATGAATCGCCGCTACAGAAAGGCCTCATCTGGGTCGGCTCCGACGACGGCCTCGTCCACCTCACCCGTGACGCCGGCAAGACTTGGAACGACGTAACCCCCAAGGGAATCCCCGACTGGATCCGCATCAACTGCATCGCAGCCTCACCCTTCGACCCCGGAACCGCCTACTTCGCCGCCACCCTCTACCTCACCGACGACCTCCACCCCTTCCTGTACAAGACCACCGACTTCGGTAAATCCTGGACCAAAATCATCTACGGAATCCCCGACGACGACTTCACCCGCACCATCCGCCCCGACCCTAAAATGAAGGGCCTGCTCTTCGCCGGAACCGAAGCCCACCTTTACGTCTCCAGCAACGACGGCGACTCCTGGCAGCCCTTTCAGCTCAACCTTCCCAACGTCCCAATGACCGACATCGCATTCCAAAAACGTGAAGACGACATGGTCATCGCCACCCAGGGCCGCGGCTTCTACGTCCTCGACGACATGCCGCTAGTCCGCGCCCTCGCCGCCCGCAGTTCCGATCCCACCAAACCCACCGAAACCCACCTCTTCACCCCCAAGGAAACCTACCGTTACATCGGCGGCGGAGGCGGACGCGACTCCTCCGGCGGCGCAAACCCAACCTCCGGCGTAGCCATCAACTACTCGCTCAAGGAAGCGCCAAAAGGCGACGTAATCATCCGCATCAAGTCCGCTGACGGCAAGCTCGTCGTCGACGCCACCTCCAAGCTCGAGCCCAAGCAGCCCGAAGGCATGGAGCCCGCCGAAGAGCGTCGCGGCGGCACCCAGAAGCCCACTACCAAGTCGGGTATGAACCGCTTCGTTTGGGATCTCCGCTACGCCGAAGCCACCAAGTTCCCCGGCATGATCCTCTGGGGCGGCAGCACTCGCGGCCCTATCGCCGTCCCCGGCACCTACACCGTCGAGCTCACCGTCGACGGCCACATCGAGACCGCCCAAGCCGTCGTCAAGCCCGACCCCCGCGTCAACTCCACCCCCGACGACTACCGCAAGCAATTTGAACTGGCCCTCCAGATCTGCAACAAGTTCTCCCAGGCCAACCAAGCCGTCATCGACATCCGCCAGGCCAAATCGCAGCTCGAATCCTACGGAGCCAAGGCCGACCCCAAACTCGCCACCGAAGCCAAAAAGATTGCCGCCTCGCTCACCACCATAGAGGAAGCCATCTACCAGACCAAGCTGAGCGCCAACGAGGACGCCCTCAACTTCCCCATCCGCCTCAACAACAAGATCGCCGCTCTAGGCGGAACCGTCATGCAAAGCGACACCGCCCCCACCCAACAGAGCTACGAAGTCTTCAAACAGCTCTCCGCCCTGCTGCAAGTCCAGCTCGACGCCCTCAACAAGATCTCCACCACAGACATAGCCAACTTCAACAAACTAGTTCGCGACCAAAACATCCCAGCCATCACCCTCAAGCCCTCAAAATAACCGCGTAACCAATTTGGTTGTTATCCCGGAGGAATCTGCTTCGGTCTTTTGCTGGTTCAACCACCATCCTCCGGGTGCCCCATCTCAATCGCAGCCTCACCGCGATTGAGGTGGGATCCACAACCTCCAACACCCTCACCGACGTCATTCTGGCAAAGCCAGAATCTCCGTATTTGTTTTCGATCCGCAAACACTCCACAGGAGTCTGCATGACACGCACCGCCCCCCTCGCCCTTGCCGCACTTGCTCTCATCTCCGCCGCAGCCCACGCCCAAACCTACACCCCCACTCAATGGGCCGGCCTTCATTACCGCAACGTAGGCCCCGTCCGCGGAGGACGCGTCACCACCGTCACCGGAGTCCCCACCCAGCCCCTTGTCTTCTACATGGGCACCGTTGGCGGCGGAGTCTACAAAACCACCGACGCCGGACACTCCTGGGTCAACCTCACCGACGGCCAAATAGCCGTAGGCCCCATCGGCGCTGTAGAAGTCGCGCAGACCAACCCGAGCATCGTCTACGCCGGAACCGGCTCGTCCAAAATCCGCTCCAATATCTCCATCGGCCGCGGCCTCTACAAGTCCTCCGATGCCGGAAAAACCTGGTCCTTCCTCGGCCTCCGCGACGTCGGCCAGATCGCCACCATCCGCATCAATCCCGTCAACTCCGATGAAGTCTTCGTAGCCGCCTCCGGCAATCCGTTCATCGACAACAAGGAACGTGGCGTCTGGCGCACTCGTGACGGCGGCAGAACCTGGAAGCAGGTCTTCGCCCTCACCCCCGACCTCGGTGCCGCCGACCTCGAACTCCAGCCCGGCCACCCCAACGTCGTCTTCGCCACCATGTGGCACGGCCTCCGCCATCCCTGGACAATCATCTCCGGCAGCGAAGCCAGCGCGGGAGCAGGAATCTACAAGTCCACCGACGGCGGCGACACCTGGAAAAAACTCACTGACGGGCTACCTGCCGGGCTGGTTGGCAGGGCGAATGTCGCCATCTCCAACCTCGCGCCCGACCGCATCTACGCCCTCATCGAGGCCAAGCCCGGCCAGGGCCTCTACCGCTCCGACGACGCCGGAGCCCACTGGAAGCTCGTCAACGGCCAGGACCGCATCATCACCCGCCCCTTCTACTACGACACCCTCGGCATCGATCCCAACAACCCCGAGATCGTCTGGCTCGGCGACGAATCATGGCTCAAGTCCACCGACGGCGGCAAAACCTTCCGCAACATGCCCGAGCCGCACGGCGACAACCACGACGTCTGGATCAATCCCCTCAACTCCAACTACATGATCGAAGCCAACGACGGCGGAGCCATCGTCTCCGTCGACGCCGGACTCACCTGGTCCAGCGAGCTCAACCAGTCCACCGCCGAAATCTACCAGGTCGCCCTCGACGACCAGTTCCCCTATCGCATCTACGGCGCCCAGCAGGACAACACCACCGTCATCATCCCCAGCCTGCCCCTCGGCGACGGTCAGGAGTTCCGCGTCGGCCCCGGCTGCGAGACCGGCCCCATCATCCCCAAAAATGGCGATCCCTCCACCGTCTGGGGAGCCTGCAAAGGCCAGTTCAGCCGCCTCAACCTCAAAACAAACACCAACGAGCAGCGCTTCTGGACCGGTGCCGAATCCCTCTACGGCAACGAGCCCCCCGCCCCCACCTTCCGATTCCAGCGCGTCTCGCCCATGGATATCTCGCCCTTCGACGCCAACACCGTCTACTACGGCTCGCAATACGTCCACCGCACCCGCGACGGCGGCGTAACCTGGGAGACCATCAGCCCAGACCTCACCGCGAAGCCCGCTGGAACTCAAATCGGCTCCGGCGAACCCATCACCCGCGACGCCACCGGCGAGGAGATGTACTCCACCACCTACGCCATCCGCGAGTCCACCCTGAAGCGCGGCGTCATCTGGGCCGGCTCCAACGACGGTCTCGTCTGGGTCACCCAGGACGACGGCAAAACCTGGGCCAACATCACCCCACCCGACCTCCAGCCCGGTGGCCGAATCCAGAACATCGAACCCGGCCGCTTCATACCCGGCACCGCCTACGTCGCTATCTACCGCTACCTCCTCGGCGACTTCGCCCCCTACATCTACCGCACTGACGATTACGGAAAGACCTGGACCCGCCTCACCGACGGCAAAAACGGCATCGCCGCCGACGAACCCACCCGCGTCGTCCGCGAAGACCCATCCCGTCCCGGCCTGCTCTACGCTGGCACCGAGTTCGGCATGTACGTCTCCTTCGATCGCGGCGCAAACTGGCAGACCTTCCAGCTCAACCTGCCCCACACCCCCGTCACAGACATTAAACTAGCCCACAACGACCTCGTCCTCTCCACCCAGGGCCGCGGCTTCTACATCCTCGACAACCTAAGCGCCCTGCACCAATTGCCGCCGACAGGCGGTTCCCAGTCAGACACCCTCTACAAACCCCAGACCGCCTACCGAATCCCCGCCAGCGGAGACAACGGCCGCGGCGGAGACGGCGCAGCCTACCCCCTCAACGGCGCCCAAATCGATTACTACCTCGCCTCCGAGCCCACCGACCCCATCACACTGAGTTTCCTCGATAAATCCGGTAAGGTCATCCGCTCCTTCACCAGCACCCCGCCCCCAGCCCGTCCCGCACGTCCCGACGCCGAGGACACCGGTGGCGGCGAAGAAGACGGCCCCCGCCGCGTCACCTACCCCATCACACTCGACAAGAAACCCGGCATGCACCGCTTCACCTGGGATCTCCGCTACGCAGGCTCCTGGATGAGCGCCGCGCAGCCCGCAGCCACCAACGGCCCTGCCGCAACTCCCGGCAGCTACACCGTGCAACTCACCATAGCCGGAAACACCATCAAACAGCCCCTCGAAATCGTCGAAGACCCCCGCGTCACAGCCGACGGAGTCACCACCGCCGACCTCGCAGCCCAGCTAGACCACAACCTCCGCGTCATGGCCCTCGTCACCGACACCAACAAAGTAGTAGCCCGCATCAAGGCCGCTCAAACCAAAATGAAGGCCGACAAAACCGATACCTCCGACCAGGCCAAGCAGCTACAAGTCGCAGCCGACAAGCTCATCACGCCCACCATCCGGTACAGCCAACCCGCTCTCCAAACCCACGTCACCTACCTATACAGCGAATACACCCGCACCGATCAAAAGGTGGGCCGCGACGCCCTCCAGCGCTACGACTACCTCCGCAAACAAATCGACACCCAAATCACCGAAGTAAACCGAATCCTCGGCCCCGAACCCAAGCTCCCATAAAACCAAAAGCGGTGAATCGCAATCAGCGATTCACCCCTAAGTCTTTAGCTCACAGCTGTCAGCTCAAACACTTACATCTCGAGATTCATGCCTTTTCTACTTCCCAGCAAAAGCATCCGCTTCTTTATTCAGAGCCTCCGCCCCAACCGCGCCGTCATACAGCACCACGCGATACTTGAACGTAGTCGTCTTACCCTTCTCAATCGTGTAAGAAAACTTCGCAGCCTTCGGATCGAAGATATTAGCCCCCAGCGGATTCGCCGCGAACAACCCATATCCGCGAGCGTGCCAGTAAGTCGGATACCCAGGATTCTTAGGCTCATCAATAATCGCCACCGTAACCGTCTTCCCAGCCCCATCATGCCCGGTCAGCGAGCACCAACGGCCCCGCGTAGCCCAGACCTTAGTCCCGTTCACGCCTTCGCTGGTCTGATAAACGCCATTGGCCTTTGAGTCCGGCACTGCATCCACCTTCGTCGGCTTGCCATTGGCGTCCATAAAGATCCCGCCCTTCTCCTCCGGCGACTCCAGCCAGCTTGCCACGCGCATCCCCAGCAAGCCCTCCTTGTCGTCGTTGAAGACAACGTGATCCAGCGCCTCCAGCGTTACGATTTGGTCGATCACCCGCGCACCCGTCCGCTTCGCAAACACATACTTCGTCCGCTGCTTCAGAATGTCCTTCCCCTCACCCGTCTGCCAGATCGAGTCCACCACGAGCTCGCCGCTATCCGCGCCGTTCTTGGTCGAAACAATCCCCACCTGCCGAATCGTCCCGTACTTGTGCTTCTCCTCCGGCTTAATTGCCTCCGAGTTATTCCAGAAGTCGAACCCATTGGCGTTCCCGTAGTTGAACCACATCCCCGCATGGTGCGGATGGTCCACACGTTCCCCCGGCAGAGGTGCCAGCGGATACCCGCGCGTCACCGTAATGCCCTCATCCGTAATCAGCGGATAAAGCAACGGCTTCATCAGCGAAGTCGGCCAAACATAGGACGTAAACGCCTTGCCATCGATCGTGACATCCACCCGGCGACCAGCCTCATTTGGTACGACCTTCACCTGCGCCATAGCCGTCCCAGCCAAAACCACCATTAATACCCCAGCCCAAATCCCAGGGTGCCCCATCTCAATCGGCTTCATCGATTGAGGTGGGGTCGAACCAGTCAAGCGGGTCGATTTCCGAACACCCCAACTACGCATACACCTTGCCCCCCGCCATCACCTGCTGCGTCTTCTCGTCGAACGTCACCTTCATGCCAGTCTGGATCGCCGCCACATTCATGCACAGCGCAATCGAGTGGCTATACCCCGCCTCGATGCTCGCGTTCGGCGTCTTCCGGCTCCGCACGCACTCCATCCAGTTCCGCATGTTGGCCGCAGTCTGCGGATCGCCCTTCGTATCCGCATCCGTCGCCATCTTGTCCGTACCCAGCGACAAAGTCGGCAACAAGTTCGGCTCCATCTTCATCTCGTCCGCAAAACGCTTCGTCAGACCACCCGTCGGCGTCACCGTCTGCT
>JAYVZU010000530.1:0-10239 GCA_043783075.1 Rhodanobacteraceae bacterium | reverse complement strand
GCGCTCGCTCATCGAAACGACCTAGAGCTTTTCCAACTGGGCGAACTTCTCTACCAGCTTCTTAACGCCGTGCTTTGTAAATTGTACTGTAATCTTGGCGTCGTCTCCGTCGCCTTCGCGCTGAAAGACCATTCCCTCGCCATATTTCGGGTGCCGAACCCTCGAACCCTTCTGCAATCCGGTCTTTCCGGGCGGTGGAACGACTTCGAGCTTCGGCCGGCCAAACTTTGCGGCAGCCGCGCCGCCGCGTCCTGCAAAGAAGCTGGCAATGTTATCCAGCGAGCCGCCCGGCGTCTGTTGCCGTGCTGGTTGCCGGTCGGGAACCCGCCCCGATCCCCCGCTCTGGTCCTCATCTTCGTAGCTATAATGGCGTTCGCCATCCTCCGCACCCTGCTTCGGACCACCGCCACGCTGCGGATAAGGCGTCGAATACGAGGAGCCGGAGAAGCGTGGCTGCTGCGGAGGACTGCCAAGGTCCTCCACCAAACGGCTCGGAACCTCCTCCAGAAACCGCGATGCAATCGAGGCCTCCGGCATATCGTTGCCGTAGCGCCGCCGATACCGGGCCCGCGTCATGACCAACGTATCCATAGCGCGAGTCATGCCGACATAGCAGAGCCGCCGCTCTTCTTCGAGGCCGGTCGGGTCCATCAAGGTGCGTGAATGGGGAAACAGGCCCTCCTCCATACCGGCGAGGAAGACCAGTGGAAACTCCAGACCCTTGGCCGCATGCAGCGTCATCAGCGTCACGCGAGCCTCCGCGCTGTACTGGTCGGCGTCGGAGACTAGCGCCGCGTGGTCGAGGAACTCGTGCAGAGTCTCGCCCCGGCTCTGTGCGTCCTGCGCTGCATTCGCGAGTTCCTTCAAGTTTTCTATCCGTGAGAAAGATTCCGGCGTAGCCTCTTCTTCGAGCGACTTGATATAGCCCGAGCGATCGTTCAGGAACTTGATCAGCTCGGGCAAAGTCGCAGCCTCGCCGGGCTTCCGAAAAGCGGGACGCTCGGCCTCAATCGCCTTGTCTTCAGCCGCAACCGCGCGTCTGGCGGCGGCGGAAGCCTCCGATGCGCTGGTCTTCAGAACCACTGGCGCGAACGGGTTGTACCTCGCCGGGTTGATTCCGTGTGCGGCATCCGAATCTTTTGCGTTCTCCGGCGCGATGGTCGAGATCTCTTCGCTGGGCCCGAAATCAAACCCAAAGTTGAAGCTTGTATCGAACGGCGCGGCCTCCACTGCAACTTCTGTAACTGATTTGGTATCAAATGCCGAGGGGTCGAAGGAATCGTCAGCGGAATCGGTCTCTTCCGGCGCAACATCCGCTGCGAGCTTCTCTGCAAATCCCGGGCCAAGCATCGCGCGCGCATCTTCAATCAGACGCTTGAACCCGCTCAGTGCCTGCAACGCGCGGGCAGGCAGCAGACGATCTTCAATCGCTTTGCCAATCGCGTCCCAGGTGCTCATGCCGGTCGTCAGGGCCATACGCTCCAGCGTCTCCATGGTCGTCTTACCGATGCCGCGTGGTGGGGAGTTTACGCTGCGCTGTAGCGCAATCGAGTCATGCGGATTCGATACCAGCTTCATGTAACTCAGGATGTCTTTAATCTCTGACCGGTCATAGAAGCTGAAGCCGCCGACCATGTGGTACTTGATCTGGTACCGCCGCAACGCCTCCTCTACCAGGCGCGATTGTGAGTTCGTCCGATACAGTACCGCGCATCGTGGAGTCTCCTCGCTCTCGCCAGCAGCGCGCAGATACCGCTGAACCCGGTCGGCGATAAACAACGCCTCGTTCTCCCCGTCGGGAGCTTCGTAAAGCCCAATCAGCGACCCGCGTTCGCGCGCCGTCCAAAGGTTCTTGCCCTTGCGTTGCGTGTTTTGTGCGACGACCGCACCAGCACCCTCGAGGATCATCTGGGTCGAGCGATAGTTCTGCTCCAGCCGAATTGTCTGCACCTCGGGAAAGTCCTTCTCGAAGTCGAGAATGTTCTTGATATCGGCGCCGCGCCAGCTATAGATCGACTGGTCTTCATCACCCACCACGCATACGTTGTGGTGCGAACCGGCAAGCAGCTTCATCAATTCATACTGCGGTTTGTTCGTGTCCTGGTACTCGTCGATCATGACGTACCGATAGCGGCGGTTGTACCGCTCGCGCACCTCCGGCACAGTCTTGAGCAGGCGGACTGTTTCCAGTAGCAGGTCGTCAAAGTCCAGCGCATTGGCCTTCGCCAGCTCGTCGCGATAGATCTTGAAGATGTGTGCGATCTTCTCTTCGAGCGGATTGGTCGAGGCGAGGAAATACTCCTGCGGATCGATCATGTGGTTCTTCGCCCACGAGATTCGACCCAGCGCCACGCGGGGCTTCAGTGACTTGTCATCGATGCCCAACCGCTTCAACGCGGTCTTCACGACAGCCTGCTGATCGGTTTCGTCGTAGATGGCAAAGGTTCGCGTCAGGCCCTTGCCGTTCACTTGCAGCGCCTCCACGTCGCGCCGCAATACCCGCACGCAAAAGCTATGGAACGTCGAGAGCGTTGGCCGCGCCAGCGAGCTATGCCCGATGATCTTGTCGACCCGCTCCAGCATCTCTGCCGCAGCTTTATTGGTAAACGTGACGGCTAGAATCTGGTCCGCCGGAACCCCGCGCTCTTCAATCAAATAGGCGATGCGATGGGTGATGACGCGGGTCTTGCCCGAGCCTGCTCCGGCGAGCAGAAGCACCGGACCATCCACGGTCTGGATGCCGTCCTGCTGCTGCTGATTCATGTGTTCAAGAAGACGCGACGCCATGCGGTAGGGAACTCCAACTCTGATCTTAAGCTTCCGCGATCCACAGGTCGAATCGGGCGGGATTTTACCGCATGTTCAGGCCCATCGCCCTTCGCTAATTGCCCTTTAGACTGCCGTCCCACCCGGTGACATATCGATCTTGAGGCAAGATGTCACCGTAGTTGATACACCACCGATTCATCGCATCTTCTGGTTTTCCGCCGGGAATCATGACAATCGCGAGGTGGGACACATGAACCTTCGCGTTGTTGATGATGTCCACAATCTGACCAAAATTCACATCGTCCTCGGCAGTCACCCGCAGGACCCGCTCCCATCGCGTGGCGAAAATCGTTTCAAGCCTCGAAGAGAGTTCCGGCCACGGTACAAAATCCTGATTCAGATAAGTATCGCCGTTAGCTCGGATACTCAGGACGACGGTGCGATCATCACTCTGATCGAGAGGGCCACATGTTTGAGATACATAAACCCAAATTCCATGGGCATGAGCTACCTGACCTCTTCGCCACAGAAGGAAAGTGCAACTGCCGAGCAGTAGCAGTGTCACCAGGTATCGCATGTTCCGCGCTTTGAGCATGCTCCTCATTTGTCTTTCACTTTCAGATAGACACCGTCAGCCGCCCGAATGTTCCCCACCAGTAAACCCCTCAAACATTTCTCAAAAAACTTTCAACTTTTTGGGAACTACTTCGAACTCACTCGCGTAACTCATTTCACGAAAAGCCTGACTGAACCATGGCGGACAGACTCTTCGACAAGCAACTAAATTTGCTCCAAAGGGAAACTCCAATGATCTATTCGTCCCTCACCGTAATCGCCCTGTCCGCCTCAGCAGCTATCAACCCTTTCACGAACCTTGTGCACATGCATCCACGTCCCGCACAGACCGATAACCGCGTCAGCGTCACGCTTTACAACAAGAGCACCGGCTTCCAGGATGTCAAGGTTGGCGATCAGGTTTACACCGTTCTGGCGACCCACACCCTCAGCATCAAGGCCCCGGTTGGAACCGTCGTCTACGCCGCCAGCGCCTCGCTGACCCACAAGCCTGGTGAGGCCATCCTCGCAGTCACGCCAGAGATGAACCACAAGACGATCAACCTGCAGTAACCTCCCCGGAACAAGGTGCGAGCATCGCATAGAGGCGGCGTTTCTTAGGATTGAAGACCCTGTAGCCCGGTCTGAGAGATAATCAAACGCATCATGCCCACACTGAACGACATCAAGAACATAGCCGTCTTCTGCGCCTCCGCCGACGGCATCAACCCCAACTATCGCGCCGTCGCAACGGAACTCGGAGAGGCTCTCGCCAGACGCGATATCGGCCTCGTCTACGGCGGAGCTCAGGTCGGCCTGATGCAAGCCGTAGCCGACGCAACACTCGCCCACGGAGGCCGCGTTGTAGGCGTCATCCCAGAGGTTCTCGTGAACTTCGAGGTTGCGCACCACGGCCTGACAGAGCTCAACATCACCAGCAACATGCACACCCGCAAGGCCATGATGGGCGAGCGTTCCGACGCCTTCATCACCCTGCCGGGCGGCTACGGAACCTTCGAAGAACTCTTCGAAGTCCTGGCCTGGCAGACGATCGGGATCCACTCGAAACCGATTGTGCTAGTCAATACCAACGGCTTCTATGACAAGATGCTGACGTTCCTCGACCACTGCCTCGCAGAAGGCATGACGACACCAAAGAAGCGCAAAATTCTGCTCGTCGCCAACACCGTAGAAGAAATCTTTCCCCTGCTCGGGCTGGCTTAACTCTGTGCCCCATTCATCGCAGCCTCATCGCGATGAGTGGAACCTGGCGAAACTGTGTTTCGCAAAAATTTACAGTGCCGTATAAAGGACAACTACAGAGATTCTGGCTGCGCCAGAATGACGTGCGTTTGGTTAGGCCTCTGTGAATCTGGGCTCTACACCTTACACTTCGAACACTGGCAGACCCTCCGCAGATACTCCCAGCTATAAATCCCGCTCTCGTGCCCGTCGTTCCACTTGAACTTGATGGCGTACTTGCCGACCGGCGTCACCTCCACCGGCCGTGGAGGAGCCTCATACATCACCAGCAGCCCGCCCGGCTTAGGCTTCGGAACTCCGATCGCCCGGCCTGTCTGCTGCCGTTCCTCATTGCAGGTCGCACACGGACAACCCCAGCGAAGCCATGCGAAGTTCCACGCGCTCTTGTGTCCGTCTTTCCAGTCGATCTCGACGCCGGTTCCTTCGGTCTTCTGCACGCGAACCTTCAGCGGCGTCGTCGCGTCCGCGGCTAACTTTGTCTCGCCCGCCATCTCGCGTTTAGCCTGGTCTTCGCTTACGATCCGTATTCCTTCGTGACTCACAGTTTCTACTCCTTGCCCGCATCGCGGTCGTACTTCAACTTGAAGAACAAAATACTAAGTGACAGCACCAGCGTCACTCCATTCGACGCGATCACCGGCTTCGAGTGCAGCGCAAGCCCATAGATCAGCCACAGAAATACGCCTGTTGAAAATAACAGAAACATTCGCAGCGAGATATCCCGCGCCGTCTTCAGCTTCAGGACGCGAATCAACTGCGGTACGAAGGCCGCTGTCGTACAGAAGGCCGCGACAAATCCAACCTGGTCCACCCAAACGGGCTGGGCCGCAATCTCGGATGTAAGAGCAAGACTCAACCGTTCCTCCAGAAGAAGTACGCGGCGATGACGAGGCCGGTAATCACTACTACTGCTCGCAAGACTGCTGGGTTCAGCTTCTTAGTGTATTTCGCTCCGATATATCCGCCGATTCCCGCAAACACCATCGAGATAAGGCAGTAGTGCCACATAATCCGGCCGCTCGCGATAAACGTCACAATCGCCGCCAGGTTCGACGCCGCAGCCGCGACCACCTTAAGGGCGTTGAGTTGGAACATATCTTCCATACCGAACAGCGCGAGGATGGTCATCACCAAAAATCCGCCGCCAGCCCCGAAGTAGCCGATGTAGAAGCAGACGGGTAGCAGCGCCGCGACCAGCGCAGCCTTGTTCATTGGCTGAGGGCCATGTTGCTCCGCCGAGGCACTCGTAGCCCGCGACCGGATCCACTTCGAGACTGGCCCGCTCACCCAGAAGATCAGCGACCCGCCCAGCAGAAGCCACGGAATGAGGTGCATAAACGTGAGTTGCTTGGTGTGCAGCAGGACCTCCGCGCCGCCAATCCCGCCCAGAGCTGCGGTTGTAACCACCGCAGGCAGCAGGTCACGGCGAACATCGCCATGCAGCGCAAACAGGGAAGTAAGCTGGCCCGGCCAAAGCGCAACGGTGTTGGTCGCGTTCGCCTCAATCGGAGGCACACCCACGCCGAGCATCGCTGGGAAGGAGATAAATGAGCCGCCGCCGGCCATCGCGTTGATGAAACCCGCGATCAGCGAGGCCGCAATCAGCCACAGAAAACGCCAATGCGAAATGAGAGTGGAGAGCATCCACATCCATTGTATCGGGCAGAGCTTATTGCAGCAGAATTAGTGTCGTCAGCAGCAGGTTCTGCACGCCTTTGTAGGAGTCGGTCGAATCGAAGCTCTCCTGTAGAAAGTGCGCGCCATTGCCCTTGCCGCCGCCACCCATCGTCATCGCCGGAATCCCCAGATGCATCGGCACATTCGAGTCTGTCGAGCTTGCGGACGTCTCAAACTTACCCAGCTTCAGCGCCTCTACCGACTCCTTCGCCGCCAGAATAATCGGTGCATCAGCAGGCGTGTTTCCCGCTGGGCGAATTCCCACTGATTCCAGCTTGACAGTAATTTTGCCCTTATCCTTGCGGAACTTGTTCTCTTCGTCGACCCCGGCCTGGACCGCCGCTTTGAACTTCGCGTCTACGGCATCCAGCGACGCCACATCGGCAGACCGCTCATCGAACTCAAACCAGGCCTCAAACGGCACCGAGTTAACTGATGTTCCGCCGCCCACGCGACCGACGTTGTAGGTCGTCTTCGGCTTCTCCGGAACCTCAATCTGGCTAATGTGGTCGATCGCACGACCCATCGCGTGGATCGGATTCCCAATCCCAAACGCCCCGTAACTGTGGCCGCCCGGCCCCGTAAACGTCACGCGATAGCGGTAGCTTCCCACGCCGGTATTCACGACGCTGCTGACACGGTCGCCGTCGATCGAGATGAACTCGTCGATCTGCCCCTTCAGCGTCTTTTCAAACAGAGCCTTCGTTCCGCGCGAGTCGCCCAGCCCCTCCTCGCCTACGTCCGCCACAAACGTCAGCGAGCCGCTGGTCTGAACCTTTGCCTGCTGCATCGCCGTAATCAGGGCCAGCATAGCCGCCAGTCCACGCCCATCGTCGCCAATCCCCGGCGCCGTCAGTACATTGCCGTTCCGCGTTACGTGAACGTCGGTGCCCTCGGGAAATACCGTGTCCAGATGTGCCGCAATCACGAGGTGCGGGTGAGCCTGCTTGCCAGGGCGATCTCCCAACACATTGCCGGTCTCGTCGATGCGCACATTCTCGAGGCCCGCAGCTGTGAAGAGCTTCTTCAACTCCAGCCCACGCGCCGTCTCGTGGAACGGCGGCGCCGGAATCTCTGTCAGACGAATCTCTTCCTCGATAAAGTGCGGCTCGTTTGCGACGATTGCTGCCATTGCGGCCTTCACGGTTGGCTCGGCCAGAATCTGCTCAGCAGACTTCTTCTGCGCAACGGCAAACGGGGAGAGGGACAGAGATACAGCAACGGTCGCGAACGCAATGCGTTTCATCGGGGCTCCTGAGAAATCGGGGTATTCGAAGAGTGTAATGCAGAACCTAAACCTGCATCTCCGGAGTTGCCGCAATCATCCGTTGTGTATATGCCTCGCGCGGTCGCTCGCAGACGTCGAGGACATCGCCGATCTCTACCAGTCGCCCGCGCTCCATTACCGCGACGCGGTCGCAGAGATACCGCACCAGCGGCATCGAGTGCGAGATGAAGAGATACGTCAGCCCATGCGTCCGCTGCAGATCGCGCATTAGATTGATCACCTGCGCGCCAACAGACACATCGAGAGCACTCACCGGCTCATCCAGCGCCAGAAACTCCGGCTTCAATGCCAGAGCACGAGCAATGTTGATCCGCTGGCGCTGCCCGCCGCTGAACTCATGCGGATACCGCTCCAGTACATCGGTATCGAGCCCCACCTCGCCCATCAACTCCGCTACGCGCGTCCGCACCGCGTCACGCGAGTAGCCGCCATGAATCGCAAACGGCTCTCCAACAATCTCGCGGATACGCATCTTCGGGTTCAGTGCTGCAAACGGGTCTTGAAAGACCATCTGCATCCTCTGCCGTAGCGCGCGCAACTCGGTCTTGCCGGCGGCCAGCACATCCGTCCCATCGAACGAAACGCCGCCACTGGTAGGCTCCACCAGCCGCAGCAGCATCCGCGCCACGGTACTCTTGCCCGACCCCGACTCCCCGACCAACCCCAGCGTCTCGCCGCGCCGGATGCTGAACGACACGCCATCCACGACGCGGCTCGTGCCGTACATCTTGGTCAGGTTCGTCGCGGCAATCAGCTCAGGCATTCCCGGATGGTAGCATCCCGGCCTACGCCAGCATCGGATGCACCTTATGGAACCCGGTGGCATCCTGATACGCCTTCGCAAACGCCGCGACCCGCGCGTCGGAATAAAGCCCACCCAGGAAGGTCAAAGACACAGGAGTCCCCGGCCCACCCGCCTGCTGACCCGCCGGAGCCCCGACAGGTACCGCCGGTGCATCATCCCCGCGCAACCCGTTCGGCACAATCACCGCCGGCTGACCGGTCAGGTTGGTCGCCGTCAACTGCACACCCTGCGACGGAGTCACAATCACATCGACCGTCTTGAACAGCTCATCCATCGCCGCAATCGCCAGCGTCCTCGCCCGCATCGCCTGGATGTAGTCGACAGCAGAATAGAACCGTGCCACCCGGAACTGATTTGGCCAATCCCCGGGCGCCTGAGCCGTGAGCAGGTCCGCCCGTCCGGTCAGCGTCAGCTCGTCAAACGCCGCGGCTGCCTCCGCTTCCAGAACCGGCACAAGGGATTGGAAAGGGAACTTAGGCATCTCCACCGGAATCAAAGTCACACCCATCTTGCGGATCGCCACCAAAGCCGCCGCATCGAACTTGGCGTCATAAGCTCGCCGTGCAAAGCCAGACGTCTGCTGTTCCGTGGCATCCGTTGGCAGGATCGGCTCGTCGAACGCGCTCTTGATGTACCCCACACGCAGCTTCTTCCACTCGAACCCTGCGTTCCAGTTGAAGGCTGTGTCGTGGACTGACAAATCCTTCTTATCTGGTCCGGCGATCGTGTTTATCACCATCGCGCAATCCTCCACGCTGCGGCAGATCGCGCCAATCTTATCCATCGACCAGCTGAGCGCCATCGCGCCGGTACGCGGCACCAGCCCAAAACTCGGCCGCAACCCCGTCGCGCCATTCCGGGTCGAGGGCGACGAGATCGATCCAAGCGTCTCCGTTCCAATCGCAAACCCGACACAGCCCGCTGCCGTCGCGCTGCCGCTCCCCGCGCTGGATCCGCTGGATCCCTGCTTCGGGTTCCACGGATTCCGTGTCCGCTCGCCAAACCAGACATCACCCTGTGCCAGCGCGCCCATCGTAAGCTTGGCGATCAGCACTGCGCCAGCTGCATCCAAACGCTTGACGACCTCGGCATCCTCGTCGAACGTCTGCGTCTCAAACCCCGCCGCGCCCCATGTTGTCGGATACCCCTTCACCGCCAATAGGTCCTTCCCGCCCCACGGAATCCCATGCAGCGGCCCGCGATATTTGCCCGCTGCGATTTCTGCATCGGCCACCGCTGCCTGCTTCATCGCGCGATCTTCGGTGTAGGTAATGACAAAGTGCAGCGTTGAATCGTACTTCCGCAGCCGAGCAAGGTACATTTTCGTCAGCTCGACGGACGTCACCTTGCGAGTCCGCACTAACTCCGCCAACTCACGCACGGTAAGGAACGCCAGCGACTCCACACCCGCGCTCGCGTCGTAAGTAACCTTCGGGGCCGCCGAGATCTTCATCGGCTTCTTCACCGTATCCAGCACCATCCCGCCCGGCACCGGGTTGAACTGGAACGACGGCGCCACCGCATTCGGGAGCTTCATCTCGCGCACAGCAACCACAGCGTCGTGCTGCGACTTGATCCCCGCGATCATCATTTTTTTCTGCTCGTCGGTGATGGTGATCCCGGTCATCTTCGCGACGACGTCGATCATCTCCGGCGTAACTTCCAGCCCGGTCGTCGGCTCAGCAGCCCGTTGCGCCTCCGCACACTGAGAGGCCAGCGCCAACAGCGCTCCCGGCACCAACGTATGGCCCAACCCGACGGTGGAACAAGCTGCAAGAAGACGTCGACGCGTTACCGCAAAGGAGGAGGCTGCACCCAATTGTTCACTCATACCCCGAATTATCGCATCGCCTGCGAGGTCATTCTCAGCAAAGCGAAGAAT
>JAYVZU010000529.1:0-3404 GCA_043783075.1 Rhodanobacteraceae bacterium | reverse complement strand
ACCTCTCCAAGGATGATCCGGTCAGGTCTCCACCGCAGCGCAGCCTTCAATAGGTCGTTGAAGCTTACCGTGCCGGTGTGTGATTCAGTCTGGCACTCTGATGCCAATAGATTTGGCTTGCCGATACGCAGTTCCGACGTATCTTCGATCACGACGATTCGTTCTTCTTCGGGGATGTAATCGGCGAGCGCATTGAGCAAGCTGGTTTTGCCAGCGCCCGTTCCGCCGCTAATCAGCATCGTCTTTCCTGCCTCGATATAGCCGCTCAGCGTCGCACCTATCTCCGGTGTCATCGCACCGCCTTGTATGAGGTCGGCGATGGTGAAGCGGGCTTTGGAGAACTTCCGAATGGTGACGGCGGGATTAGGCCGCACGACGGGCGGGAGGACCGCTGCCAGGCGGCTACCGTCCGGCAGTTGGGCATTCAAGAGCGGGTGCGCCTCGTCAAACTTGCGGCTCAACTTGTTTGCAATCACCTCAAGCCCGGTGCGGAGTGACTTCGCATCGAAAACGATCTCCGCATGTTCCAACTTACCCCTGCGCTCGAACCACCATTGGCCGTTCGGATTGCCCATAATCTCGCTCACAGAGTCATCAAGCAGCAGCTCTTTGATGGGCTGCAGAAACGATATGAGGAGGTCCAAGTCGTGATTCATGTCGGCTCCTAGTCGAACGCCTGGTCGGCGCGGTAACGAACGATAGTGAGTCCGAGCGGATTGAAGGCGAGCGCATTGTTCTCAACGTGATCGGCGAAGACATAGGTCACGCTGGCGGTCCAACGCTCCGTCTTGATCTCCGAATGGTCATTCGCGTTGGTATAGACCTTTTCGAACTCAATCCGCGCCGAATAGGGCGACTGCCGTAGATCGTCGAGGATGACACTCTTGATGTTGATATCGACATAAGGAAGAGTGCTGTCCTGCTGGAAGTTGGAAATCGTCTTGCTCAACTGCTCCTGCCGGATGACGGCCTGCTGCGCGTCCGAATTGAGAAAATAAAGCGCCTGGGTCTGGTCGCGCTCGATGGTGTAGCGATTGCGCTGGAAGTACATCGTGGCCCATCGCGAGAGGTAATACTTGTTCTCCGCCTCCTGCGGTTTGTACTCGTAATTGCGGTAGTCGATTGCATCGGCGTGTCCCACATCGTTGATACGAATGACGAGCGGCTTGATGCCGGCAAGCGCCTTCTGGCTCTTGAAGGTAAGCGCTCCAAGCATTAGGCAGACGGCGCACAACACGAGGATCGTGACCTTCAAATAGGTGTTCATTACGAGCGGGTCGCCGTACTGCTCCAAGTAGCGTTCCGCGGCACGGGTTATCTCTGGGGATTTCGTCTCTTGAACTGGCATTAGGGGATCTCCGTTTAGCGCATGATTCCTGCGGTGATGGCTCCGGTGACTGCACCCATTCCTGCGTCGTGTCCGCTGCTGCTACCAGAGAAAATCGAGGCGGTAATTGCTGGAATCTTGATAATGAGGAACACGTTCACGACTACGAGCATGATGAGAAACGGGAGGTTCTTGATGAGAGCGAGAGGGTTTGAGAAGTCCGCAAGGGTCGCGTAGTAAGAGATAAATAAGTGCCCAAGAACGCTCATCGTGGCGGCAGCAACGACTTTATAGAACGCAAAGCTCAGATATGCCTTGAACCATCCCCAGAACAAAAACTCCAGTTTCTCGATAACGAGGAAAGGAATGAAGATGGGTCCTAGAATCCCAATGATCGTTCCAGCAACCGCGCCATAGGCCAAGATTACGGCCACAAGGGCGGCGAGCACCGAGAGTCCGATCTGTGTGATCGCGTAGGCGAAGAGCATGTACGGCGCGGTAAACATCGCCATGCCCGGGCCTGCCTTCGCCAAGGCGGCGTCAATAGCCTGAAACATCGACTGGATTCCGTCCTGCCCAATCGTCTGCGCGATACTTGTGGTTCCTTGACTGATGAATCCTTTGAGAGAGTATCCGATGCCCGGAATGCTGCTGTCGTAATACTTTACGAACATATAAGCGAAGCTAATAAGCATGAAGAAGTTTAGGAACTTCGCCATATTGAAGCCAGGGCCCCCTTGCGCCGATGCGAGTGCTTCCTGAACACCGAACCAAACCATCATGATCGTCGCCAATGAGAGGACGATGTGCAGGCCGATAGCATCTATGGAGGGCGACATAGTGGCGGTAAGGCTGTCGCACTGCTGCATGATGAAGGTGAGTATTTGATTTCCCATAATCGCTCCCTGCGGATCAGTAGCTGAGTGCTTTGGTGATGCCTGTTGTGTTGGTCGAGACATGGCTGTTGTAGTTGGCCTCGTATCCGTCGGCGGCCTGCATGGACATCTTCAAAGCGTCCTGCTGCTGCTTCTGCTGCACCATCTGCTGCAAGCTCTGGGCTTGTGACATTTGGCTAGCTTCCTGTTGTGTTCGGAGTTGCAGAAGCATCGCCTGATTGATGCGCTGCAACGTAGCAAGCTCAGTCTGTTGGGCTGGGTCGGTGGAATGACTTGCGGTTTCCAGCGTCTTGATATCCGCTTCGCGTTGCGGAGCGTTCGCCCTCACTGTGCCAATCGTCTGCAAGCTGGTGGCGTTTATCGCGTCGCCCAAATCAACGGTTGCACCTTGCGCCGCGATAGCCTGTTGGCCTTGCGCGTTTAGGGAGCCGTAACCGGAAATCTGACCCGTTCGCTGGATGCTCGCACCCTGGTTTGCTGCCGCTGCACCACTGCCAGACGTTGCGGCATTGGTCCATGGGAGCGAGTTGCCATAGGTGTTTGCAGGGTGTGCCACCGGCGTCCATGTCTGTTGTGCCATGTTCGTGTACGCGGTGTAGTAGCTGGATGGTGCCGTAGCCATGCGTTGTGCAAGGTTGTACGTCTGCATTACGTTCTGTGTAGTCTTAATGGTCGTCGTATAAAGCTGGTTGGCTTGTACGAGCTGTTGCACCGCGTGAGCAGATTGTGTAGGGTCCAGTACGATTCCGGCGCTGAACTGCGCGTGCGCGGAACTGGCGAGCATCGACAGGGTTAGCAGTGCTGTGACTAAGAGTCCCTTCATGATGGTTCTCCTTGTTGAGCCTTCGGTTGGTGAGCGTGGACGATGAAGAGCGGTCATGGGAATCAATTAGTGACTTGAGGCAGCAATATCCGCCTGAAGTTGAAGGATCTTCGCGCCGAGAGGCTTCATGTTGTCGCCCTCTGCCTTGCACTTTGCTTGGCTTTGCTGAAGCACAGTGACGGGCGCAAGAATGCAATCCTTTTGGTATTGAGCGTTCAACGTATCGAACTGCGCGTTGAGAGCTGTGAGTTGATCCTGTTTGCTCTTGCAACCCGAGATCGTGAGGGTAGCGAGGGCAATGGCAATAACGATTACTGGGCGCATAGGAAGCTCCTTAGAATGACTGCGCGATGCGGTG
>JAYVZU010000528.1:0-10253 GCA_043783075.1 Rhodanobacteraceae bacterium | reverse complement strand
CGCCCGACCAGACCCTCGCCGCTGTCAGCTCCCGGGTCCTCGCGCGGTTCGAGCAGGTGATCGCCGACTTCGAACCCGACTGGGTGGTCGTACAGGGTGACACCGCAACCACGGCCATGGCGGGCCTAGCCGCGTTTTATGCCGGAGTTCGCGTCGCGCATGTGGAGGCTGGCCTTCGCACCCACGACATGCAGCAGCCGTTCCCGGAGGAGTTCAACCGCCGCATGGTCGGCCTGTTTGCGAATATCCACTTCGCGGCCACCGACTCGGCGAAGAAGAATCTGCTCCGCGAAGGTGTCGCGGAGGAGGATATCGTCGTCACCGGGAATACTGGCATTGACGCGCTGCGCACCAACTGCAGCCGCCTCGGCATCAAGCTGGAGCGGCCGCGCACGCAGCACTCGGGCCCCATCCGCGTGCTGGTTACGGCCCATCGCCGCGAAAATCGGGAAGACGGCATCGCCAACATCTGCGAGGCGATAGCCAACCTCGTCACGCAGAATCCCGGCAAGTACGTCTTCCTGTGGCCGGTGCATCCGAACCCGCGCGTCACCGAGATCGCCAAGGCCTACCTGTGGGAGCATCGCGACGTCATCCTGACCGCGCCCGCCACGTACGACGAACTCCTCGGCTATATCGACCAATGCGATATCGTGCTCACCGACTCCGGCGGTCTGCAGGAAGAGGCCCCGTCGTTCGGCAAGCCGGTCCTCATCCTGCGCGACAAGACGGAACGTCCGGAGGGTTTGCGTGCGGGAATGGCATGGCTGGTTGGCACCGATCGCGTCCGCATTCAGTCGGCGATCGAGCAACTAGCCGCGCAGATCGCCGAGCAACGCTCTCTCCGCACCCCCTACAACCCGTATGGCGACGGTTACGCCAGCGCTCGCATCGCCGACTACTTTGGCGGCAAGCCGGTTCATGAGTTCGGCGAAATCGTCGGGCGCGACGAGATCCCCCGCAGAATGCCAGTCGGCGTTCCTGCGGTGGAGCGGTACCAGACTGTATCCTAATGGCACTATGACTGCCGCTGAAGTAAAGTCGCTGCTCGGATTGGTGCCGCACCCGCGCGAAGGTGGCTGCTACATCCGGACGTATGAGTCGGGCGAGATGGTTTCGGTCGCGCGTTATGCGGGTCTGCGCCGCACCGGCACGGCGATTTACTACCTGCTCGAACCCGGAACGTTTAGCGAGATGCACCGGCTGAAGTCCGACGAGATCTTTCACTTCTACGCGGGTGAAGCGGTAGAAATGCTGCAACTCCACGAGGGACATCCGGGCCAGATGGTTGTGATCGGAAACAATCTGGCGGCGGGTGAACTGCCGCAGGTCGTGGTCCCGCACGGAGTGTGGCAGGGCTCGCGGCTGAAATCCGGCGGCAAGTGGGCTCTGCTGGGCTGTACCGTAAGCCCCGGCTTTGAGTTTGAAGACTACGACGCGGGCAACGAAGCCGAATTGATGGGCCTATGGCCGGAGTGGGCCGGGATGATCCAAGAGCTAACGAAACCCTGACTCCGGAGTCATTCTGACCCTCGAGCAAATCAAGGCGCAAGAATCTCAGGAGTGGATTATCAAATTAGCTCATGGGTCGGAGTTTCAGGGCCAAAGGCCCGTTTCATCCGTGCCGCCAACTCTTGGATCGGGCCTTCAGCCCTCTGGAATTGCATGTTCGTAAACCTGGGCTATTGGCCCAGGCTGGTATGGGGCGGACCTTTGGTCCTAAAGCAAGTGCGGCAATCGCTGTCCGAGCTAAGTTGCCAGCCATCTCTCAGATTTTTGTTTCTTCCGTCGGTGCTGAACCAAATCAGCCAAAACTCTGATACTTCCGCCAAAATTCTGCCCAACCCAACCGCGGTCCACCACACACAAAAATCTCGGGATGGTACTGGCTCTCCTCGTTCCTTACGCCCTCGCGGTTCGCGTTCCGCCCGGCAACTCGGCAGTCCGTAAACGCCCGAACCGCGGCCTCGCGGCTAAATCCGAGCACAATCAGGGATGTCGGCTGCGGCGTCGGATACCCGCGTAGCCACGCAGAGTTGGTCATGCTGATCGGCATCGGCAAGCGGTATGCAGGCCCCAGAATCTCGATTGCGCCCTGCTCTCCGTAGTTCCCGGTAATCACACCGAGGCTCTGTTGCTGTGCGGGCGGCAGCCCATCGCGAATCCCCGCGACGTTCGCGACGAGATCGTCCCAACCAATCTCTTCGCGCAGATCATCGCTGTTCTTTAGCGCGAAAGCCTTTAGCGGACCACCGCTCGCCACGGGCAGCAGAATCGCGATAAACAGTGCCCCGCACAGGGCTACGCCGACAAAGTACGAAGCTTTGATCGCCGTAGCCCACGCACCGCGCTCTGCAACCCATTTCTCGCCGCCGACTCCCCCCATTGCAAACAGCATCGGGTAGGCTGCTGCCAGGTAGTAGGAGCGTCCATTGCCAAAGAGGAACATTGCAAATGGGATGGCGTACATCCACGCGAGCATTCGGTAGCGCGGATTGCGGAGCAACGCGATCAACCCTGCAACCCACAACGGCGTCGCGAGCAGGTTCGCGCAGATTACCACCTGCTGCCATAGATAGCCTTTGGCCCGGCCCTGTCCGACGTCTCGTGCGTGGATGTGCTGCAGGAATTGTTGCGAGATAAACCCGTGCCGAGCCTGCCAGATGAAGTTTGGCAGGAAGATTATCAATGCGATCCCGACCCCTGCCCAGAACCACCGTGTGGCGAAGAATCTCCGGGCTGGAGAGAGCAGCATCCCGCCGAGAATCCCCGCGATGTAGAAGAGGATGGTGTACTTGGTCTCCATCCCGATCCCGATTACTGTGCCAATCGCGACCCACCACCGCGCGTCGTCGGACTTCAACAGCCGGACTACGAGGTACGCAATCCAAACCCACCAGAGGTAGTCGAACGACGAGTACTGAAACTCCGTGCCCTCGAACAGGGGCAGCGGCGATAGCGCCACAGAAACTGCTGCGGCGACTTGAGCTAGTCGGCCGCCGCCTAACTCCCGGGCCATTAGTCCGGTGAGGACAATCGCTGCCGACTGTGCAATCACCGAGAACAATCGCAGCCCCACCAGCGATACACCAAACATCTCCAACCCGATACTTTCCAAAAATGGCGTCACCGGTGGATACGCTACGAATCCCCAGTCCATGTGCTTCGCGTCGGAGAGGAATTGAAACTCGTCGCGATGGAATCCGTAGCGCCCATTCGTCAGCAGGTGCAGCAGGGCAATAGCGCAGGCGATCGCCAGCAGCACCAGGTTGTTGGCGCGGTTTGAGGTGGCGGGCTCGGTTGGATTGTCCATATTGGGTTGAGAGCAGAGTACACCGTCTGCTACGCCCACGTACCAAAAGAGAAGCCCCCTGTTCGACCGATGAGGCTGGCCGAACAGGGGGCTTCTTGTCGAACGAAGTAGGTTAGAAGGACAGCTTGAGAGCGAACTGAATGTTGAACGGTTCGCCGTATCCGATACCGGGTGCGCCGGCAGCGTTGCGAGTGTTGGTGATGATACCGAACGAGCTGCTCGTCGCGGTGACGGTCGGGTTGGCAAAGTTGTTGAAGTTGAACACATTGAAGAGCTCGACGCGGAACTCGGACATGACCTTCTCGGTGATCGGCGTGTGCTTGAACAGCGAAACGTCGATCGTCTTGAAGTTCGGCCCGGAGAAGTTATCGCGCTTCAGGTTGCCGTATTGGCCTGTGATACCGGTACCGGGGCAAGCTGCAGGGTTCGTTGCGGAGGTGGAGATCGCACCGGGGCAGGTGAAGGAGGGATTGCTAACCGGGTTCTGCAGGTAGCGGTAGGTACGACCGGTTGCAGTGCTGGTTGCCAACTGTACGCCGCCAACATACGGGCTGACTCCGGTGTAGTTAGGACGATCCTTCAGTTCACCCGTTCCGTCGACGTTCGTCGAGTAAGCGACGTTGATCGGCGTACCGGAGGAATAGGTGCCCAGCCCGTTGATCTGGTAGCCCTTGGTCAGCTTCGGGAGGAAGTGGCCAAGCTGCGGAATGTTGTAGTAGACGAAGCCATTCAGCAGGTGACGGTTGTCGAAGGTGCTTGAGCCGTAGTCCATGTGCAGGTTGTAGCTGTTCATGGGGGTTGTGTTTGACGAAGCATCGTCGAGCGACTTCGACCATGTGTAGTTTACGGTGGTCGTCAGACCCTTCCATGCAGTCTGGCGGAGCGTCGTCTGCAGCGAGTGGTAGTTCGACGCGGCCGAGAAGTTCAGCTGGTTGATTGCAGCGAGGATCTTGCCCGTGTACAGAGGGTTCTGGTTCGGGAAGGAAGTCTGCTGGTAGGGCTGCAGGTTCGAGACGGCAGTGCCGCTGGCAACCGACTGGTTGAGGTCATACAGCACTTCGAGGTGCTGACCGAAGGTGCCAACGTAACCGACCGAGAATAGAGTGGACTTCGAGAGCTGCTGCTCGATGTTGAAGCTGGCTACGGTTGCGCGCGGCATCTTGAAGTTCTGGTTTACACCAAACGCACCAACCTTCGGTGCGCTGGCGCCGGTGAAGGGGTTTACGCCAGATGCCCAGCGAACGTTCGACTGGATGAAGATTGCGGCTGCATCCGGTCCTGCAGGGTTGTTCTGGGCGTAGTTAGCACCACCGTTGGTGGTCGTGCCGGTGATCCAGCTGCTCATAGCCGGGAAGTCGTAGAAGATGCCATACGAACCACGGATGACGAGCGAGTTGTTGCTATGCGGCGAGTAGGAGAAACCGACGCGAGGAGCGACGCCACCGTAGTAGTTGGGGTAGTAGCCCTTCTGGAAGCCGGGGACCGTACCGGGGATGAACTGGTAGATGTCATCCTTTTCTGCGTGAATGACGCCGGGGATGGTGTAGCGTACGCCGAGGTTCAGGCTCAGGTGGCTGTTGACCTTGAAGTCATCCTGTACCCATGCATCGATCGTGTTGAGGGTCCAGACGCGCTGTGCGCTGCCCTGCAGCAGGCGAGCGCCGGAGGAGTTGGTCGTTGCGCCGATCAGGTAATCAGACAGGGCGGAAAGGTTGGTACCGGTGCCGCCCCAGGGTCCACGCGAACCGTCGAAGGCAAACGTTCCGCGAGCGC
Organism: Rhodanobacteraceae bacterium; assembly: GCA_043783075.1. Lineage (GTDB taxonomy): Bacteria > Acidobacteriota > Terriglobia > Terriglobales > Acidobacteriaceae > Edaphobacter. The sequence continues at coordinate 5,167 of JAYVZU010000528.1, read as the reverse complement.
TGGAGAAGTACAGTTGGTTGACGTTCGAGTGGCGGAACTCGCCGCCGAACTTCATCTCGTGCTTGCCCAGCGTCCAGTGGAAGTTATCCGTGACGTGACCGGTGACGTCGGTACGGCCCGAAGGCTGCGTCGCACCAGTGATGTCAAATCCTGTGATGTTGATCGTCGGTGCACCCTGAGCGATGATGCCCGGTGCGAGACCAAGGTTCAGGCCGACGCTGGAGGGGTTGTAGTTCTGGTTGGCGTCGTTGAACGTCTGCAGGAAGTAGTTGGTCGCCAGCGTGACGGTGTTCAACACATGCGGCGTGAAGATATAGCTGTGCTGGACGTCGAAGTTATGGATGTGCATTGGAGCAGTCTGGAAGAACTGCGCGTAGAATGAGGCGGTCGGCGCGGTCTGCTTGCCGGTTGTGCCCAGGTAGTGGATCGAGACCTGCTGCTTGTCGCTGAAGTGGTGGTCCAGCTTGATGATGCCGTTGAAGCTGTTGTAGTTTGCGATGTTGCTGGCCAGAATGTTGTTGGTGGTGGCCGCAGCCGTGATCTGCGGGAACAACAGTTTGTAGAGGTTCTGGCTGAGCGGGTTGACGGCATACGGCAAACCGGTCGCGGGGTCGGTGTACTTGGCGATGTTGGCGGCAGCGGCTGCAATCCATGAATCGGTCAGAACCGTGTCGGTGATGGCGGTAGCGGCCTTGGCGACCTGGATTTCACCGGCAACGAAGAGGAAGGTGTGATCCTTCCAGATGGGTCCGCCGAGGGTGAAACCACCCTGGTGGTTGCGGATCAGCTGCTTGCGGGCTCCGGCTGCCTGAACGGGCGAGATTGCGGCGAAGAACTCGTTGCGGTCGAAGTAGAAGACGTCGCCGTGGATGTTGTTTGTACCCGAACGCAGCGACATGTTGGAGTTTGCACCGGCGTTGCGACCCTGATCGGCTTCGCCGCCCGACTGCATGGAGAACTGGTCGATCGCTTCAATCGGAATCAAACCACCGGCGACCGAGGCGATACCGCCCTGATTGGAAGCTACGATGCCCAGCCATGGGTCGACGTTGTCGGCGCCATCGAGCTGGAAGTTAATGCTGGCAGTACGCGAGCCATTGACCGTGTTGGTCAGCGTTCCGACGCCGGGAGCGTACTTCACCATCTGGGTGAAGTTACGGCCGTTCATCGGCATTTCCTGTACGGACTTCGAATCGATAACCGCGATGAGCGCGCTCGACGTGGTGTCGGTCTGCAGCGCGTCGGCCTGAACGTCGACGATGGTGGTCTCAGCACCGATCTTCAGCTCAACCTTGACGTTCGCAACCTTGGAGACTTCAACGGTGATGTTGTCGATCTTCGCGGTCTGGAACCCCGGGACCATGGTCGTGACCTGATACAAGCCGGGGGTCAATTCCGGGAAATTGAAGTCACCGGAGCTGGTTGATTTGCCTGCCGTTACGACGCCGGTAGCGGGGTTCTTGAGGTTCACCACGGCGTTTGCAATGACGGCTCCCTGCGAGTCGACAACGGTGCCTGAGATGGCTCCACGGGAGGTCTGGGCAAGAGTCGATGGGACAAGCAGGAGAGCGGCGAAGAGTATCGCCATGTAGGCGTAGATCGTCTTTTTCCAGTTTTGAGACATGGGACTCCTAGGGGTTCACGGATGGTGAACCGAGGTGAAGATACACGTTTAGAAGCGTCTAGCCGAGCGTTTCGACAACGGTACGAGTGGCCGGTTAAGGTATAGGTCACACAAAGACAGATTTTGGGTAATTGCCTTATTTATAAACTGGCCCAAGCTTTGGGTCAATCAAATAATCAATTCTTTACAATTTTGCACCGCCTATTCAGCATTACTCTGCTAAAGCGTAAAGCCCTCTTGCTATGTAGTTTTGTTTTGTCATCCCGAAGGGATCTGCTGTTGTATTCACTCGACAGTTGCAACAGCAGATCCCTTCGGGATGACAAAACAAAGGGAGAAGTCCCCTGCACTCCTTTAGCGAATTTGCTTTAAAGCCAGAAAGGGGCTTAGGGCGTCGTAAGTCCCTGAAAATATAAAAGCCGCGCCCCGGAAAAAGTTCCGGGGCGCGGCTTTTAGTTAGGTCTGTGGCAGATGCTGAAACTTAGCGGGTAAAAGCTCCAACAGCTGTCGTCTCGTCATCCTTGATGTCGAAGACGGTGTACAGCTTGGTGATCTGCAAAAGGTCGTGGACCTTGGCGGTAAGGGACAGCAGCTTCAACTCGCCGCCCTGGTTCTTCACGGAGGTGTATGCGCTGACCAATTCTCCCAGGCCAGAGCTATCGATGTAGTCGACATCGGCAAGGTTCAAGAGGATGCTCTTTGCGCCCGTTGCCAGAACGTCCTTGACGGCATCGCGCAGGGTGACGCTGCCTTCGCCAAGGGTGATGCGGCCGCTGAGATCGAGAATCGTAACGCCATCGACCTGCCGGGTAGTGAACTTCATGCTCATAGTCTATTTCTCCTCAACTCTAGTGTTCTGTTCATTTGGATGATGGGTCAGGCTGCTTGGGTGCGACGTTTGATCAGTGCAATTTCTGTTCCGGGGGTCAGTCTCCGGAAGTGTACCTCATCCATGAACGCGCGCATCAGGAAGACGCCACGCCCGGATGCTCGGAGCAGATTTTCGGGGGCCAATGGGTCCGGAATCGTCTCCGGATCGAGTCCCTCGCCTTGATCTGCAATCTTGATAGTCAGCGCGGAATCCGTGATCTCAAAGGTCGCGGTCACGTGCTTTGCTGGGTCGTACTTGTTGCCATGGATCACCGCGTTGGCAGCCGCTTCGCTTGCAACCATGCACAGGTGCGATGCTGTATCCGGGGAAAATCCCGCGGCCTGAGCATACTCCAGCGCAGTATCTTCGACCGCTTTAACGCTGGCGATCGTCGACTCGAGCGTGAGGCTTACGCGGCTTGTAGTGCCTTCTGCCAACTATGCCCTTTCCATGAAGGCGCGCAGGAGTCAATTTAGAAACGGACTAATCCCGTTGGTGAAGTGTCGTTCGGCTGACGAGGAAAGTCAAGACAAGGCCGTTGCCGACCCCGATTCCAAACCCTATCCAACCGAACACCTGCTGCGGATATAGACTCGAAAAGTCTGTAGCAAGACCCACCTATAAGGTACAAAGTGAGTAAGAGTTTTCGAGGAGTCACGATGAAATCTGGAATCGCCACTACAGTTCTGACCGCCTGTCTGCTTTCGGGCGCTTCCCTAATAGCGCAGGCCCCGGCAACCGCCCCGGCCCCGGTCGTCACCGCGAACCCGGTCATGTGGTCGGCGAACCAGATCTACACGCGCCAGGCAAAGTACATTCTCGACTCCGCCGAGGTAATGCCGGCCGATAAGTACGGCTTCCATCCGACGCCGGAACAGAAATCCTTTGGCTGGATCGTCTCGCACCTGGCCAGCTCCAACGGCGGGCTGTGCGCCATCCTCTCCGACGGCAAGGCGCCGGACTCGGTGAAGGTCGCCGAAACTGCTTCGAAGCCAGAGTTGCAGGCCGCGCTGAAGGCTTCGTTTGCCTACTGCGATCCCATCATGACCGCGCTCACCGACGCCAAGCTTGGCGATACCGTCACCTTCTTCCGCGGAGCTAGGGTTCCCCGCTCCCGCGCGATGATCGAGATCACCGGCGACCTGATGGACCACTACTCGCAGATGGCGATGTACCTCCGCCTGAACGGCGTCACGCCGCCATCGGCTGCGCCGAAGAAGCCCTAACCGCAACGGCTACAATCAGGGAATGATTGCCCACCTGCGCGGCGTAGTGCTTGCCAAAACTCCGAACCAAGTCATCCTCGAGTGCGCCGGGGTGGGCTACGACGTCGCCATCTCGGTCGCCACCTTTTCGGCCTTGCCCGACGAAGGCGGGGAAGCGAAGCTGCACATCTACACCCGCGTCGCCGAGGACCAGCTCGCGCTCTTTGGTTTCGCCGAGCCGGTTGAAAAACGCCTCTTCGAGAAGCTGCTCACGATCTCGGGCATCGGCCCGAAGCTGGCGATCACGGTGCTCTCCGGGATCGACGCGTCGCGGCTCGTCACGGCGATCCGCGGCGGCGATCACGCGTCGCTGGTCAAGATTCCCGGCATCGGCAAGAAGACCGCCGAGCGCGTGGTCCTGGAACTGAAGGACAAGCTCGATGACCTCGCATCCGCACCGATCCACCCTCCGACTGGGGGTATGGCCCACGGCCTGGTTGGCGACGACGTTCTGTCCGCGCTGGTCAACCTCGGTTACGCACGGCCTGTCGCCCAGAAGGCGGTCGACGCCGCTCTCGAACGCGACCCCGCCGCCAAATCCAACTTCGAAGCTCTCTTCAGGGCTGCCATGGCAAGTATCCGATAGCAATAAGCGACTGTGCTCCATCTTCGGTCCAGCACCATCGGACCTAAGGTGGGCATCGGGCAAGGCCCGACCTACGGGTCTACAATCCACCCATGCCCCTTCACCTGAAGCGATTCCATGGAGCGGGCCACGACCACTTTGTCACCTTCAGCTGTCATGACCGTAAACCCTGCCTCAACACGCCAGCCTCGCGGAACCTCTTCGTCGAGACCCTTGAAGCCACCCGTTCCCGTTATAACTTCAACGTCTTCGGTTATGTTGTTATGCCGGAGCATGTGCATTTGCTGATAAGCGAGCCAGTCGGAAAGCCGCTGGCCTCAGCCCTGCAAGGTTTGAAGCTTTCGGTATCGAAGCGGTCTGTCCAGCGCCCATTTTGGCTTGACCGTTATTACGATACGAATGTGACGATTCGGGATGAGCGGATCGATATTGTTCGGTACATCCATCGAAATCCGGTTCGGCTTGGGTTGGTTGCTTCGCGTGAGGACTGGGCTTGGTCCAGCTTTCGGCATTATCTGCTGCACGAGCCAAGTGTGTTGGTGATTACTCCGCCTTGATTCGGGGTGTATGGGTGGGGTTGGGACCCTTGGGTCGGGCTTTTCCCGATGCCCATCTTAGGCACGATGAAACTGTGCCGAAGATGGGGCACAGACCGCGTTTGTTGATCCAAAGTCGTTCCGAACTTTGAAGGCTCCTACTAGCTGATTCAGGTCGAGTGCTAGTGCGGCTAGCTTGTCGCAGGCTTCGACGGCGCGGGCGGAGCTGCCTGTGGTTCGTGTGCCAATTTCCGCGATTTCATTCAGATTCGCGTTCACAGACTG
>JAYVZU010000527.1:0-3414 GCA_043783075.1 Rhodanobacteraceae bacterium | reverse complement strand
CAACTTCCGCTTTCGAACGAAAGTAAATGTGCACTAGCCTACGCCGCAGAGGAAGCGACGCTGGACGGACGCCAGTCGCTCGAGGTCTACCACTTAGTTCGCGGCGTCCTAAGGACCGACGGTCTTACAGCCAAAGCCCTTTCGGACGCTGGATACAACCTCGAAGTCTTGCGGGAAGGTTCCCGTAAGGCTAACCAGAACTTGCCCGATGCTCAACTTAGCGTCAGGGTAAGACGACAGCTACGACGATTGACCTGGAGGATGTTCTCGGTCAGGGAATGGCTCGTATTAGGTTTCGCTCTTCTTGCCTTTGTCGGAGCAATCCTCTACCTACGCTCCCAAAACTAGAGCCCTACCCATCCCATCCGTTCTATATCCGTTCTCATCCGCGCCGTCTTTACCCTACCGCTTCTTAACCTCATACCGCGCCACCATGCCAGCCAGCATGTGGTCGCTAATATGGCAGTGCATCAGCCAGATCCCAGCCGCATCCGGCACCATATCTGCCGTAATCATCTGAGCCGAGGTCACCGCGAGCACGTCCGTCCGCATCCCGTTCACCATCACCGTATTCCCATGCCAGTGCGGCGTATGAGCATTATTGAAATCGCCCAGAGTCGTCACGTACCACCGAATCTTGTCGCCGGTCTTCATCTCCATCAGCGGCATGTTGCCGAATAGATAGCCGTTGATCGTCCATTTCACATTCGCCGTAATAAACCCGGTTCCCGCGATCGTGCCTTCCATCCCATCCGCGGTAACGCCGACAAATTCGTGCTTGTTCACGCCCTTCGGGTCCGTCGTATATTTGGCGATATTCTCGTCCAGGTAGTGGCTCTCGTTCTCGTTGATCGCGATATAGAACGCGACGAACTCGTGGTCCACATCCTTCGGACGACCATCCGCCAGCGCATTCCCCCGCCGCGTGACCACAATCCCGCCAAACAACCCCGCCGCCACATCCCGTAGCTCATCCGCGTGCGAGTGATACAGCCAGAACACCGAGCCAGGATCGTTCGGCCCCGGCCCCGCGCGCTCCGGAATCTGCCATGTATAGGTGTGCGTCGCACCCGGCGGAACACCACCGTCTTCCTTGTCCTTACCCGCCGTCCCGTCGTTGTAATCCGCGCCTTCGCTGTCCTTCTCGTACAGCACGCCATGCGGATGCATGCTGAACGGGTGTGTCCCGTTATTCCTGAACACGATCTTGATCGTGTCGCCCACCGCCCCACGCACAATCGGCCCGACGATCCCGAGATACGCCTCGTCAGCCGAACGCACCTTCAACTTCGAGAACGTCCCGTCGGTGTACTCGCGATACACGGCCTTCTTGTAGATATGCCCAATCCGGTGCGGCCCCGCGTCCACAATCGACTTCGCAACGGCGTCAAACTCCATGCCCATCGCCTCATCGCGACCCGCCGGCGTGTAGTCCCACTCCACCTCATCCGCCGCCACATAATACGTCCGAGTGGTCCCTTTCTGCCCCCCGGCCCGCTGCCCTGCAAACATTGCACCCACCAACAACATCGCCACCAGAACAGACGAAATCCTGCGCAGAACCATAAAACCTCCAACCAACATAGGGGATTGTTCAACAAAGTATGCGCCGCGCGGCCCCGCAGCAAGATGTTTGTTCAACCGTTGTATTGAACCCGATGTACGACAGCAAGTCAACTGATTACCAGCAGTTCGACCGACCTTGAACCCCAATCAGCATCAGGGCCACCGGCCCGTCCAATACCAGCCCGGGGCATTACCTCAGGTCTAGGAGCCATTGAAATACAGAGGGCTGGTGTGCTCGACCCATCGTTGCGACCGGGCACACTAGCCGCCGCCTACACCTTACAAAGCGCCACCCGCAAACTCCCCTTGGCCGCTGTGATCCGCGCCTCCGCCTCATCCTTGCCCAGGCCCAGCTTCTGCATCGCGATCGCCACCTTCACGCTGCCCGCCTCATCCAGCAGTAGCCCCGCCTGTTCCAGCGAGCACGCTGTGGCCGACACAATAATCCGCTTCGCCCGATCCACCAGCTTCTCATTTGTCGGCTGCACATTCACCATCAGGTTCCCGTACACCGCGCCCTGCCGCACCATCACGCCGGTCGAGAGCATATTCAGAGCCAGCTTCGTCGCTGTCCCCGCTTTCATCCGCGTGCTGCCCGTCAAAACCTCCGGCCCGGTCGCAAGTTCAATCGCGATATCCGCCGCGGCCGCCACGCGCGACTTCTCCGCCGCGCCACCTGCGCAGGTCAAAGCCAGCGTCAGCGCGCCCACTTCCTTCGCCGCGGCGAGCGCCCCCAGCACATACGGAGTCCGTCCTGAAGCCGCAATCCCGCACACCGAATCCGCCGCCGTCAGCTTGTACTCCGCCAGGTCCGCCGCCCCGGCTTCAGGCGAATCCTCACTCGATTCATACGACCGCCGCAGCGCCAGATCCCCACCCGCAATCAATCCAACAAACAATCCCGGCGGAACCGAAAACGTCGGCGGACACTCACTCGCATCCAACACGCCAAGCCGCCCGCTCGTCCCAGCCCCCACATAAAACAGCCGCCCACCCTTACTAAACCTCGCCGACACCGCATCCACTGCCTGCGCCAACTGCGGCAATACATCCCGCAACGCCGCCGCGACAGACGCGTCCTCGTCGTTCATCACCCGCAACATATTCAACGTCGAAAGCTCATCCAACTTCCCCGACCGGGGATTCCGCGTCTCCGTCGGCAACAACCCCAGCGTAGCTTTGTCAGTATTGTCCATAGTGCCCCTTCGTAGCCCATCTGCTCATGCTGCACGTCAATATTGCCCGTAGCGTCCCTTGACGCTGTCCAGCAACTTCACCGAGTCGAATCCAATGCCATCTTTGAAAACAATCTCAACATTCTCGATATCTTCAATCTTAGTGCTTGGGTCGCCCCTCACCACCACCATATCGGCATTCTTGCCAACGGCGATGCTACCAATCTGTTTGTCGCGTCCAAGATAGATCGCCCCATTCAGCGTGGCAATCCTGATCGCCTCCACCGGCGAGAACCCCGCCTGCACCAGCAGCTCAATCTCCCGCTGATCCCCATAACCCGGCAAAGTACCACCATCGCCCGTCGGATCAAGCATGGACCATCGTATCGCGGGGGACCAACCTCCGTATTGGGTGCCCCATTCATCGCAGCACTTTCGCGATGAGTGGGTAGGTGCTGGAGGGAGCCGAAAGAAGACGGTTCGCGTGGCGAATACCCACTCATCGCATGAGACAAAAACGCGATGAATGGGGCACCCAGAGTTGTGGTGAGGGGATGAGTGGGCCACCCGCCCAGGATGAACGGTACAGGCGCGGAGGCGGCGTTGCAGGGCTTCTCTTCGGTGCTGGCCAGGATCGACGCGCAGCACAGGCTCTCCATGACCTATGACCAGG
>JAYVZU010000526.1:0-10313 GCA_043783075.1 Rhodanobacteraceae bacterium | reverse complement strand
AAGGTGATGGATTTGGCGATCTGCAGGGGATCACCCAGCGGCTGGACTATGTGCAAAGTCTTGGCGTCGATGCGATTGTACTGTCGCCGTTTCAACTGCAGCGAGACTTTGGCCGCAACAGTAGGGGGCCTGCGTTCGATCCTAAGTACGGGACGGAAGAGGATCTGGACCACGTGATTCAGGAGGCGAGTCGCCGCAAGATTCGCATCTTTGTCGATTTACCGGTGACGCCTGATCGCTCCACGCCGGAGTTGGTGAATGTGGCTCGATTCTGGCTGAGCCGAGGCATCGCGGGGCTGCGGCTGACGCCGGGTCCACGCTCGACAGCGATGACTCCTGCGCAGATTGTGGATCGTCTGCGCGAGCTGCGTAAGCTGGCTGCGACGTTTGCTGGCCAGCGGGTGCTGTTTTGGGATATGGCGGAGCCGCTGCCTCGCTTGGCGGACGGTGGCGTTTCGGCTTATCGGCGGCCTCGGCGTTCGGCGGCACCGCAGATGCTGGATGGGCCGCAGATGATGATCGATAGCCATCTGGCGTCGATGTCTTCGTTTCGCGTTGAGCAGTTACGGAACGCGCTTGCGAACGCCCCTGGGACGTCCACTGCGTCAGGGTCAGTCAGTGTTCCCGTCTCCGATGGGACGGATCGCCGGCGGAGTTTGGATCGTTTTGGCGATGGGGCTCATACGTTGGAGATTGCGAAGGTATTGGCGACAGCTTTGCTGACGAGCCGGGGGGCGCCGCTGCTGTATTTCGGGCAGGAGATTGGCATGGCTACGTCTGGTTCCGGCAACGGGTCACAGGTTGCCAGTGTTGAACCGTCGCCGATGCAGTGGGGCGGCGATGTGGAGTTCACTACCGGTGTTCCGTGGATGGAGATGGGGAGCAATTCGTCGACGGCCAACGTGGCGATTGAGGATGCGGACTGGGCGTCGTTGCTGAACTGGTATCGCAGGTTGAGCGCGCTGCATCACGAGAATGCGGCGCTGCGGGTTGGGACGATGGATGTGATTGCGGAGACGAATCCGGATATCGTGGCTTGGGTTCGACGGCCGCGCGAACCGGGCAGTTTGACCGCTCCGGTAGTGGTGGTGTGCAATGTTACGGGGCGACCGTTGCTGGTTTCCGTGGCGGCTGACCTGCGGCGTGTCGGTGTGACGACGAGTAGCCCGATGATGCATACGCTGGCGTCTACGGCGCTTACGGTGAGCAGCGCTGGGTTGGGGACCGGGGCGAAAGATGCGGTGTCTGGCCCGGTTTCGATGAACGCGATTTCGCTGCCGCCGTACGGGATTTACATCGGGGAACTGGCGCATCCGCCGGGGCTGGAGAGTGCTCCGTCACCGCTGCGACGTGGGGCGCGCTGAGGGTTTTACATCCCCACCTCAATCGATGGGGCTGATTGAGATGGGGCACCCGTGAGTTCGGCGTAGGCGTTGTAAATGCGGTCGAAGACTACGTCCCAGTTGCAGGTTAGTGCGTAGGCTCGGGCGGCGGCGCGCATGGCGGCATGGCGGTCGGTGGTGTGCAGGATGGCGGCGATGGCGTTGGCGAAGCTGGAGTCTTCGGCGATCACTCCGGTTTCGGGTTTGCCGCTTGCTGCGTCGCGCACGATGAATTTGGGGCCTCCGTCGGGCGTGACGATGGCTGGGACTCCGCTGGCGAGGGCTTCCAGTACGACATTGCCGAAGGTATCGGTGTGGGATGGAAAGACGAGAAGGTCCATGTTGGCGTAGGCCTGGGAGAGCGCAATGCCGCGCAGCACTCCGGGGAATTCCGCGTTGGGGAGTTCGCGGCGTAGTGCGTCTTCGTCGACACCGTGGCCGATGATGAGTAAGCGGACGGGGATACCGGCTTCGCGGAGTTCTCGCTCGATCAGCGGTAGCAGCGCGACGTTCTTCTCGCGGGAGAGGCGACCTACGTAGCCGATGACGAAGGGGGCGTCTGCGTTGCCTTCCGGGCGAGTGCGATGGTTCGGGGAAAAGAGCGATGTATCGACGCCGCGCTGCATCAGGTGGCAAGGGCGGCCGGTGGTTTGGGCGAGCATGTTGCACAGGTCGGTGTTGGGGGCGAAGAGTACTTTGGCAAAGGAGTAGAAGCGTGTGGCGACGTCTAGCGAGCCGGTCTCGACGTGGTGTTCTGTGGCTTCGATGATTTCAGGGGGCAGCAGGCTGGTGAGCCAGCCGATTCGCTTGGCGGCGTATTCGTGGACGTTGGTGTGCCAGGACGCGGCGAGCGGGATCTTTAGTTTCCAGGCGAAGTACGCTGCAAAGATGCCAAGTTCGCTGGGGCCGGTCATGTGCAGGATGTCGGGCTGGAAGCGGTGGAGTTCCTCTTCGATGACGTCGGCGTGACGCCAGAAGAGCGGATCGAAGGCGAGGTCTTTCTCCATGCCGACGGCGATCTTGGAACGGGGCAGTTCGAGGGTTCGGATATAGCCGTGCTGCTCTACAGGATTCGCCCGGGTTCCGGCGCGAACGCAGAGAAAGGGGAGGTCGTTTCGCTCGGCGTATGCGACGAAGTTCCGGCTTGTGTGCGCGACCCCGTTGATCTCGTGGAAGGAGTCAGGAAAGTAAGCTACTCGAGGTCGCATGCGCTCTTCGTTTCAACGTTAGGTCCCACATGCGATTTGGTGCGTCGCAGACGAAAGAGTTGGCCTAAGCGTCCTGCTGGGTGAGTGCTGCGCGCATCTGGCTGCTGTCGTTCCAGGCGATCCTGAGGCTGCCGGAGACTGGGGCGCGACCTAGAACGCGGACCGATCCGAGCAGAGCTGCCAGATAGATTGGGACCTTTCCACCAGCCTCGCCGCCCGCCCAGAGTTCGGACAGAGGGCGCAGCTCACCGTCGCGATTCGGCGCGAAGACCCGCTGATCCCAGCGCTGCGAGCTCTCCGGGAAGTTTGGGTAGTTGCGGATTGCATCCAGCGTTGACTGCAGGATTCGGTGCTTCCAAGGCTGTTTGTACTGCGGCATGAAGAGGACGTTGGAGATACGCTCTTTGCGGACTTCGTTTACGAACTCCGAGAAGCTGGTGGCGTTGGTCAGGTTGATGTTTGCGTTGGGTTCGATGCCGTGGCGGTCGCCGCCAGAGATGACGAGCTGGTTCCACTGGCGCGCGAGATTGTGGACCTGCTGGTTCTCAGCCCAGGTGCGGAGACCGTTGAGTTCCAGCGCATGGATGAACTGGCCGTGCTTCAGCAGAAAGTCGTTCACCAGAACTTCGTGGGCTTCGGCACCAATGCGGTACAGGTCCCAGAGCGGGTGGTTGAAGAGGATCAGAACCCCGGGAATTTCGTCCAGCTCCGCCAGGATTTCGTGCAACAGGTTCAGGGGCCGCGTTTCGACCGGCATGTCGGTGAAGGCGTTTAGGCGCGTAGTCCATTCCGCACAGTTTGCTGACGGCAGGTTGTGGATGCCGAGATGAAACGCAGTCGGCTTTGTGTGCTGGGCGACAGATGTGTTGGCATATGGCACGGACCACTCGGTGGAGACGGGGACGTGGCGGGCGGAGGGAATCGCGCGGAGCAGCAGCGGTGCGGAGATGTCGTCGTGGTCCGAGATCGAGACGAGACCCGTGATCTGCAGGGAATTTTCAATCTGATCGCGCTCAAGTTCGAAAGCCTGCCGTGGGTTTAGCGGCGGGGTCCAGAAAGTCTTCTCGTAATCCGGCTTGATGCCGGAGTGGCGCATGCAGCGGCCTTCGGCCCACTCGATGAGCTTTTTGACGATGGGCATCTCGGTTGTCAGGTCGGCGATAAAGTTGAGGGTCTCGCGGGATTGGCTGGTGTGCGAGTGGAGGGAGACGCCGGTAGCGTAGTCGCGGGCAGCCTGCGGTTCGCGCCAGAGATAGGAGACGGTGGACTGGCTCATCGAGAGACCTCCATTGGATAGGAACAGTCTCTGCTACCTGTGTGACACAGCCGTGACTGCACCAAGAATGCAGCGCAAATTACGCACAGGGGTATACGGCTGGGTTCACTACACGGTGGATTTATTGAAGTCGGGGCCGAGCATCTCTTGCGCGGTGGGTAGCGGGGCATCTGGAACACCCCCGGTGAAGGTCTCTGGCGTGGCGTGGTGCGGCGCGTGGACATGGACGTCGAGACCGGTGCGGAGCAACGCGAAGGCCTCCTCTGGCGTGTCCGCGAATTGGATCAACGAGAGATCTTTCTGGGCGATTGCGCCCTTGGCTGCAAGCAGCTCGAAGTTGAGGACGGACTTCCAGTAGGTTGAGCCGTAGACGATGACGGTGAGCTGCTTTTCAAGTTTATGGGTCTGGGCGAGGGTCAGGATTTCGAACATCTCGTCGAGTGTCCCGAAGCCGCCGGGGAAGACTACGAGGGCCTTTGCCATGTAGGCGAAGAAGAACTTGCGCATGAAGAAGTAATGGAACTCGAAGTTGAGTTCCGGCGTGATGTAGGGGTTTGGGCACTGCTCAAAGGGCAGCTTGATGTTGAGCCCAATGGACTTGGCGCCGGCCTCCCAAGCTCCGCGGTTGGCGGCTTCCATGATTCCGGGGCCGCCACCGGAGGTAATGACGAAGCGGTGGCGCGGGCCGGGCAGGGTCTTTGCCCAGCTGGAGACCATATGCGCGAGCTTGCGGGCGTCTTCGTAATAGGCAGCCATCTCTACCGCAGCGTTGGCGAGTGAGAGCTTGAGCGCGGTGGCCTCGCCTGAGGCGAGTTCCTCTGCGGTGGCGGGCTGTTCCAGATCGGAGGCTGGGTTGTTAGAGCCATTGTTTTCAAGGAGTTGAAGCTCCTTGTGGGCTTCGTCGAGAGCGCGGAAGCGGGCCGAGCCGAAGAAGACGACGGTGTCTGCTATGCGTTCGCGGCGGAAGCGGACGAGCGGCTCCTGGTATTCGGCGAGGATGCGGAAGAGGCGGCCGTCGGGAGAGTCGATGAATTCGCGGTTGGCGAAGGCAAGTTGCGGCGGCTCGACGGGGCCGGGGTGGAGCGGATCGGGACAAGGCGGCTTGTGCGGCATAGAGCAGTGCTCCCGAGATTAGTTATGCGGTGGGGGTGCGGGTCTCGAATGCTCGCGATAGTGGATTGCCTCTGAGATGCCGATCCAGATATCGAGCAGGCCCAGGCCGGAGATGACACCGCGAACCGGACCGAGACGAAGTATTGCCCAAAGCTGCGGATGGGCGGTGAAGTACATGTTCTTGTCCCACACATCTTTCCACCAAGGCAGATAGGTGACGAATCCGCCCAGATAGATGCAGAAGAGGACCAGAATGAAGAGCGAGAGGCGCTGAATCCATATCGGTGCGGGCGCGGGCGCAGAAGCAGGGGGCTGCGGAGCGGCGGGGTGCGCTTCGGTGGCATCGGGAATGAGATGTGGCTGGACGTTCATCCGGACGCTTAGAGTCTCCCAATATCCAAGGTAGCAGAGGGGGCGGGGTTCGGTCGTGTTTCAGCGGGTGCCTTAAGCGTTGCGCCGGCCGCAAGATGCGAGAATAGAAGGAAATGCTACAACTCTCTGGCGCAGGAAAGCGGTTTGGAACCAAACTGCTGTTTGAAGACGTGAACTGGCTGATTACGCCGGACGAGCGGACCGGTCTGGTCGGCGGCAATGGCACGGGTAAGTCCACCATGCTCAAAGTGTTAGCTGGCATGGAATCGCTGGACTACGGTCAGGTGACCCGGCAGAAGGGTATGACGCTTGGCTATCTACCGCAGGATGGTCTGGCGATGCGCGGCAAGACCGTATTCGAGGAGTGCCTGAGCGTCTTCGACGTGCTGCGCGGCATGGAGACCGAGGCCGAAGTGCTGACCGGCAAGCTGAGCGATCTGGATCATAAATCGCCTGAATATGCCGTGGTGGCGGACCGCTACTCGCACATTATGGACGTGTTGCATACGCACGATATCTACACGCTAGACTCTCAGGTGGGGACGGTGCTGGGCGGTCTCGGCTTTTCAAAGGAAGATTGGGAGCGGAAGACGGAGGAGTTCTCCGGCGGCTGGCAGATGCGGATTGCGCTGGCGAAATTGCTGCTGGAAAAGCCGAGTCTGCTGCTGCTGGATGAGCCGACGAACCACCTGGATCTGGAGACGCGTAACTGGCTCGAAGACTATCTGCGCAACTACGAAAACGCGTTTGTGCTGATCTCGCACGATCGCTACTTTTTGGATGTGACGGTCGGCAAAACGGTCGAACTCTGGAACAAGAATGCGCACTTCTACCACGGTGGATACGAGAAGTACGTGGTCCAGAAGGAAGAGCGCAAGACGCAGCTGCTGAACGCGTACAAGAACCAGAAGGACCGGATCGAGGCGCTGGAGGCGTTCATCAACCGCTTCCGCGCGCAGGCGACCAAGGCCAAGCAGGTGCAGTCGCGGATCAAGGAGCTGGAAAAGATTGAGCGGATCGTGGTGCCGGACGAAGAGGCGACGATTCACTTTACGATTCCGCAGCCGCCCGCCTCGGGCCGCACGGTGATCGAGGTTACTGGGCTGACGAAGAATTATCCGATGCCCGATGGTGGAACGAAGCGGGTGCTCGAGAATGTCAGCTTCCAGATCGATCGCGGCGACCGGATCGCGCTGGTTGGCGCTAACGGCGCAGGTAAATCGACGCTGATTCGGATGCTCTCCGGGCTTGAGGGTCCGTCTTCAGGCGAGATCAAGCTGGGACACAACGTGCTGGCGGATTATTTCGCACAGGACCAGTACAAGGTTCTGGACGGCAATTCGAAGATGCTGGATGATATCGCGGGGATCGCGCCGAAGGTGCCGGTGGTTGAGCTGCGGAGCTTGTTGGGCTGCTTCATGTTCTCGGGCGACGACGTGTTCAAGACGCTCGGGGTGCTGAGCGGAGGAGAACGCAACCGGTACGCGATGGCGAAGATGCTGGTGAGCCCGGCGAATATGTTGCTGCTGGACGAGCCGACAAACCACCTTGATCTGCGCGCGAAGGATGTTTTGCTGGATGCCATCCGAAATTTTTCGGGCACGGTTCTCTTCGTCTCGCACGATCGCTACTTTATCGACGGGCTGGCGACGCGAGTGTTCGAAGTTGAGGACCGGCGTGTGCATATCTACCCCGGAAATTATGAGGATTACCTATGGAGAAAGCAGGGTGGCCCGGAGAAAGTAACCGCTTCGGTTACGACCTTCATCGCGCCAACGCCAGTTGTAACTGTTCCGGTTGCAATTGCGCCTGTCGAAGTGAAAAAGCAGCCGGTGAAGAAGTTGAATCCGATCAAACTGAAGCTGCTGGAGGAGGAAGTTTCCGCTGCGGAAGAGGTGATCGCGGAGTGGGAGCGGCGGATCGCGGTGGCAGAAG
Source organism: Rhodanobacteraceae bacterium (assembly GCA_043783075.1). GTDB lineage: Bacteria > Acidobacteriota > Terriglobia > Terriglobales > Acidobacteriaceae > Edaphobacter. Next base: position 3,027 of record JAYVZU010000526.1, on the reverse strand, counting down.
AGAAGCTCGGGGTGTTTACGACAGCGGAAGAGTCGCAGCGGGCGTCGGCGGAGTTGGATCGGCTGCGCCAGGAGCATGCTGAGTTCCTGACGACTTGGGAGAGTTTGGGGATGCAGTTGGAGGAGCAGCGAGATTAGGTTGGTCAGTAGGGGTGAGGTTGGCCAATGCTGTTCGGAGCAAACAGCGTGTCTTCCGAATACCACCGGACCGCTTTGACAACTGAGTGCCCCTCGAAGAACTTGTCCAGTGAGATGGCCGTCCACCTCTCGGCGATTGGATTTTCGCGGACACGCAGCAGCCACTGGTCCCGATGTTCATGGTGAATAGCGATCCGGATTGAATAGCGGCTATGGTCTTTTAGGGATTGCCCCCAGTAGTACGTGAAGGCAGCTTGATCCGGCATGTAAAGGAAGTCGCTGCACGCGAAATCAGTGCCCGTCCGCAACTTGTCGGCAATTTCGTTGATCAGAGTTCGGGTTAGACGGGCTGTCTCGTCCGCTGTGGCTGGCGCAACATAGCTGAATCGCGCGGAATTTCTTCGGGTTGGTTTGATTGAGGGTACGAGCTTGTGATCGCACTGAGATGCCGCATCAATCTCCGCGAATCGCCGGAGTATTTCCTTGTCACCACCACCATACCGGACTGCCCCGCAGCAACTTGCTAATGTCCCGCGGATTGCCGCATTGATGTCATCGGCTGACTGTGGCTGGCGTACGAAAAAGCACTGGCTTGTGCTGTCGTGAGACATGAGATCGCCAGCTTCCATCTCAGGAGCGCCGCAGGCCATGCATTCGTCCTTCACGACATAGAAAGGACCGGGAGCGTTATGTGGGTTTCGTTCGTACATCAGCGTCGCTCCTGTCGCATCGCTTCTAGGTTGGCTCGGACATGGCGAATAGGGATCGCACTGGAGGGGGCTGCCATCAACTGGTCGTGGATCAGGCCAACCTCTTCCTCAAACGTTTTCACCTCCGGGTCTTGAAGGCTTTCCGCCTCGATAGGAACGAGATTTTCACGCACCGCGAATGAATCGTCGATGTTCATCGGTGACCGTACCTCAGGGGCTGAAGCCCGGATTTGTTGAGGTTCTGGATCCCACGGCTGAAGCCGTGGGCTTAACAAGACTCTAGCATCGTGCCAAGTCAGACGCCGGGAACGGCAATCCGTAGGTACAGAACAGCCGCCCGCCTGCACTTTCCTCTACTATGGATGGCGAGTGGTTAGCTGGGACTTGAGAAGATTGCGTCGGCGGGTTCGTGTCGCGCATCTGAGTTGGGCTGACTGAAATGGTATCGACAGGAGAATTTATGAAGATTGCGGCGAGTGCGTTGGAACTGATTGGGAAGACTCCTCTGGTGCAGTTGAACCATGTGACCGAGGGATGCGTGGCGCGGGTAGTCGCCAAGCTGGAGAGCCAGAATCCGGTGAGCAGCGTCAAGGATCGTATCGGGCTGGCGATGATCGAGGCCGCCGAGCGCGACGGCAAGATTACCCCCGGCGTGACCGTGCTGATTGAGCCCACCAGCGGCAATACCGGGATCGGGCTGGCTTTTGCGGCCGCGGTGAAGGGCTACAAGCTGATCATCACCATGCCGGAAACGATGTCGGCTGAGCGGCGTATCCTGCTGCTGGCGTTTGGGGCGGAGATTGTTTTGACCCCGGGGCCAAACGGCATGAAGGGCGCCATCGCCAAGGCCGAGGAGTTGGTAGCCGCGACGCCGAACAGCTACATGCTGCAGCAGTTCAACAACCCGGCCAACCCGGCGATTCACTTCGCCACTACCGGACCAGAAATCTGGGACGATACCGAGGGCACCGCTGATATCTTGATCTCGGGCGTTGGGACGGGAGGCACGATGACCGGCGTGAGCGAGTACATGAAGTCGAAGAAGCCGGGATTTTTGACCGTGGCTGTGGAGCCGGTGGAGAGCCCTGTGCTGTCGGGCGGAGCGCCGGGGCCGCATAAGATTCAGGGGATTGGCGCTGGCTTTATCCCGAAAATTCTAAAGACTGAGCTGATCGATGAAGTGATCAGGGTATCGAACGACGAATCCTTTGCGATGGCTCGGCGGCTGCCGAAGGAAGAGGGTTTGCTGGTTGGTATCTCGTCTGGCGCGGCTGTTCATGCTGCGATTCAGGTGGCGAAGCGGCCGGAGAACGCGGGCAAGCTGATTGTGGTCATTATTCCGAGCTTCGGTGAGCGGTATCTCTCGACATTGCTGTTTGACGATCTGCGGCAGCAGGCTCTCGCGACTCCGACGTCAACCGTCACCCTATGAGTTGGTTCGCGTCGATAGCGGAGGATGTCCGGAGCGTGAAGGAACGCGATCCGGCCGCCTCGTCGCGGGCGATGGTTCTGATTTGCTATCCGGGGTTGCACGCGGTTTGGGCTCATCGCGTGCACCACCGGTTATGGTGTATGGGCTGGAAGCTGGCGGCGCGAATGATGTCGCAGGCGACGCGGATGTGGACGCAGGTGGAGATTCATCCGGGCGCGCGACTCGGGCGGCGGCTATTTATTGACCACGGGTCCGGCACGGTGATCGGCGAGACGGCGATTGTTGGCGACGACGTGACGCTATATCAGGGTGTGACTCTCGGGGGAACAGGTAAGGGAGTGGGTAAGCGGCACCCGACGTTGCTTGACGGCGTATTTGTGGGAAGCAATGCCGCGGTTCTGGGCGATATCACGGTGGGCGAACGGTCTCGCGTCGGGGCTGGGTCGGTCGTCTTGCGCGATGTTCCGCCGGATTCGACGGTTGTTGGCGTTCCGGCGCACGTGGTCTATCAGGCTGGAAAGCGGGTGCTGATTTCGGACCCGCGTGAGATCAGCGATCCGCTTTCGGATGCGTTGATTGCGCTGTCGGATGAGGTAAAGCTGCTTACGGCTCGACTGGAGATGCTGGATGGAGAACTGCATTCCGCCAAGCAGACTGAGGCGGCGATTGGGTTGGTGGCGGAGAAGGAAGACAGCGCACGGTATCGCAGCGAGCAGCAGGCTCGGTCGGATTATTTGTCGATGGGCGA
>JAYVZU010000525.1:0-3428 GCA_043783075.1 Rhodanobacteraceae bacterium | reverse complement strand
CCACAATATCCGCCAGCATCTGGATCACCGTCTTAGCCGACTTATACTTATGCTGCTCGAACGTATTGATGTTGTAGTGCCAGTCCCCGATGCAGGTATCCGTCTGCCACGGCATTGGTCGAATATCGCTGGACCTGCCCCGCTCAATATCCAGAACCGCCGCACCCAGATGCTCCGGCTTGAACTGCTTGCCGAATACACAAGCCTCCAGCTTCCCGCCGCGCTTCTTCATATTCCGGTTGTAAAAGTCCGCGACGACATCCAGCCCCGTCTGCTCAAACGGGAACTCATCATCATCGAAGTAAAGGAAATCAAGATCGTACTTATCCACCAACTCCTGCGTCCGCAAAAACCACGAGTTAGCAAACCCCGGATACTTCTCTGGCACATCCTCATGCCACTTCCCATCATTCGCCTGGTGCCAGTCTTTAGCTTCCTTCTCCGTCTTGATCCCATCCGGCATCACGATCGACGGCCCCACATAAAGCTCCTGCGGATCCAGCCCATCCCACCAGAGCCCCTTGCCATCCGACCGCTTCAGATACCCGTCATACCGAACCCCAGCCATCGGCCCTTCCGGGTCATACCCAAACGCCGGCTGCAGCCAGTGCCACGCATGGCTCGAGTGGTTACTAGCTCCAAAGTGCAACCCACGCCGCTTGGCAATCTCCGCCCACGTCCCAACAATATCTTTCTTCGGTCCCACCTTGGTCGAGTTCCAATTGTTGTAAGTAGACCGATAGCAGTCCAAATTATCGTGATGATTTGCCAGCGCCATAAAGTACTTCGCGCCGCCCTTCACATACAAGTCCATCAGAAATTCTGGCTGCCAATTCTCCGCATGCCATATATGGTCAATATCCTTGAATCCAAACTTGGACGGATGCCCATACTTCTCGACATGGAATTTATTCTGCTTACTCCCCTGGATATACATATTCCGCGCATACCAGTCGCCCTGCTCCGGCACACACTGCGCCGTCCAGTGAGCCCACATCCCAAACTTCGCATCCCGGAACCAGTCGGGAACTTTATACCCCTGCTTCAGCGACTCCCATGAAGGCTTGAACGGCCCCGCCGCCAAATTCCGTTCCGCGCTTGTAGCCACCCGGTCCGTCATCCCCGCCGGATTCTGAATGAAGGGTGCCAGCGCCTTCAACCTCTTGCTGCCTGCCGCAGCCATCATCCCGCCCAACATCGCACGCCTTGAAATCTTCATGGATATCCCCTTACCAACGCGGCAATAGTAAACGTTTACGACGCTCCCGCCAACTGCAAGAGCATGTGTATATACAATTCCGTATATACACATGGTCATTTCGACCCAATTCGCGTCCGATAACGCGTGCTACGGCCGCTTTAGCAACTCCCGCGCAATCACGATCCGCTGAATCTCGCTCGTCCCCTCACCGATCGTGCACAGCTTTACATCCCGGTAAAACTTCTCCGCCGGATAGTCCTTAATAAACCCATACCCCCCATGAATCTGCACACCCTCATCGCAAATCCGGCAAGCCACCTCGCTCGCATACAGCTTCGCCATGCTCGATTCCAGCGTCACATTCTGCCCTGCGTCCTTCATCTGCGCGGCACGCATCGTCAATAGCCACGCGGCATCCAGCTCTGTAGCCATCGTCGCCAGCTTGAACTGGATCGCCTGAAACTCGCTGATTGCCTTCCCAAACTGCCGCCTCTGCGTCGCATACTTCATCGCCGCATCCAGAGCCCCACGCGCAATCCCCAACGCCAGCGCCGCAATCGAAATCCTTCCCCCATCCAAAACCCGCATCGCATCCTTGAACCCGCTCCCCTCGGTCCCAAGCATGTTTTCCCCAGGAATGACGCAGTCCTCAAAGATCAATTCCGCCGTATCGCTAGCCCGCAACCCCAACTTGTTCTCCTTCTTGCCCGACCGAAAACCCGCCGTCCCGCGCTCCACGACGAAGCCCGTGATGCCGCCGTGCGTGGCCTTGGCCTTGTCGGTAAGCGCCATTACTACTGCGCAATTCGCATGGCTGCCATTGGTGATAAACGTCTTGCTGCCGTTCAACACCCACCCATCGCCCTGCCGAACAGCCGTCGTCCGCATGCCGCCTGCATCCGAGCCCGACCCCGGCTCTGTGAGCCCCCAGGCACCGAGCCATTCGCCACTTGCGAGCTTCGGGATCCAGCGCTTGCGCTGCTCGTCATTGCCCGCCAGCATGATGTGGTTGGTACACAGCGAGTTGTGGGACGCGATGATGATCCCCACACTGCCATCTACGCGAGAGAGCTCCTCAATCGCCAGCACATACTCCACATACCCCAGGCCCGCGCCGCCGAGTTCCTCTGGAAAGATGACCCCCATCAGGCCCATCTCGCCCATCTTCTTTACTACGTCGGCGGGAAATGTCCCATGCTCATCCCACTCCATTACGTGGGGGAGAATCTCTTTCGCGGCGAATGCCCGTATCTCGCGCCGCAACGCTTCCTGTTCTGAACTCAATCCAAAAGTCATCCAACACCTCGGCACATCATCAGCCAAACTAATAGCGGTATCACTCTAACGAATAGATGCAAGTTCTGGCAAACACGATCCCCCTCCTCACGATTCCCCGAATAAAATTCGCTGCCCGGGAACATAATCGCCTCCCGAGGGGTCTAAGCTCACAGTTGCCGCGCCAAGTTGTTGTACTCAGTTGCACCCAGGAGATCTCTCGTGCGCCTCACTCGTCTCGCGGTTACCGCCGTCTTCGTCTGTGCCCCAACGTTTGCCCAGACCACCCTCAAGCCCCGGCCCGTCGAACCCATCAAGTCTCCGGCATCTGAGCTTCCCATCACCCGCGTCGCGCTGTACAAAAACGGTGTCGGCTTCTTTGAGCACGCGGGCCACGTCACCGGCGATCAGGCCGTAACGATTGACTTCACCTCCGCCCAGCTCAACGACGTTCTCCAATCCCTTACCGCTATCGACCTCAATGGCGGCCGCATCTCCGGCGCTGGATACAACAGCACCACACCGCTCGATGAACAGCTTAAGACGCTGCCCCTCGCCCTGAATGCCGATCCGACGGACGTTGATTTCTACAACGCCATCCGCGGCGCGCGAGTCCTGCTGACCGCACCCGGAGCCTCCTTTACGGGACGCCTCCTCTCCATCGACACCCGCGCCACCACCACGCCCGACCATCGCTTTGTCACCGTTGTAGCCGATACAGGCCAAGTCCGGACGGTTGAACTCACCGGTGCCGTCTCGGTCACGCTGCTGGACACCGCCCTCCACACCGACGTCACCCGCTACCTCGAACTGCTGGCCAGTACACGGAATCAGGGCTTACGCCACCTGACGCTTCTGGACCGTGGCACCGGCAACCGCGACCTCCGCGTCAGCTATATCTCCGAGGTGCCGGTCTGGAAGTCCACCTACCGCATCCTCTTCACCGACTCCA
>JAYVZU010000524.1:0-3428 GCA_043783075.1 Rhodanobacteraceae bacterium | reverse complement strand
CCTCCTCGACGAAGCGCGGGGTATTCCAGAGCGACGTGTCGGAGGGCTTGTCGGAGTTTCCGCAGCCGAGTTGGTCGTAATAGTACATCTCGATGCCGGCCTCGGGCAGGAAAGACTCCATGGCTTCGAGGTATTGGTGGGTGAAGCCGGGTCCGCCGTGCAGGAGCAGCACCTTGATGGGACCGCAGCCCATCTTCTTGGTCCAGACTTTGTACTGGCCACCCATTACGGGGATCATGCGGATGCCGGCGGTGCGGATGTCAGGCGGGTTGAGATCGTCGATGGACACAGGGCTGGCTTCGGGCATGGTTTAGGACTCCAATGTGTGTGGATTGAGAGGAATTTGCAGGGCGAACAAGTGGATTGTAGCAATGGAGCTTCGACCCACTACAATCACCGGAGCGATGCCTCCCCGCCTGATCATCAACGCTGACGACTTTGGACTGACGCCGGGGATCAACCGCGCGATCATCGAGTTGCATCAAGCTGGCGTTCTGACGTCGGCGACGCTGATGGCTACCGGTCCGGCGTTCGAGGATGCGGTCACGCTGGCATTGGCAAATCCTACGCTCGGGGTGGGATGCCACCTGGTGTTGGTGGATGGGATGCCGCTCTCTCATGTGGAGTCGATTCCTACGTTGCTGGGCGCGGATGGCAAGACCTTTCGGCCGTCGGCGATGGACTTTGCGCAGGCAGCTTTGCGCGGGACCATTCAGCCAGAGGATATTGCCCGGGAGACGATGACGCAGATACAGAAGCTGCAGCGCGCGGGCATCGATGTGACGCATATCGATAGCCACAAACATACGCATCTCTTCCCTGCTGTCGCGAGCACGGTGTTTCATATTGCGAACCGTTGTGGCGTACCTTCCATCAGGAATCCGATTGAGCCACGATGGTCTTCCGCGATGGCGCAAACACTGGCGAGGCGGATGTGGCTGCGGGTGTTTGAGCAGTTTGCGGGGCCGTTCCAGAAGCTGACGCGCGAGGCTCGCGGCAGCGAGTTGATTCCTGATGGGACGCTGGGCATGGCAGCTACTGGCACGGTTGACGCGACGACTCTGCGGCAGATGTTGGATTGCCTGGTTGCAAATTACCCGGACTCGACCTACGAGATGCTGTGTCATCCGGGATATAACGATGCGGACCTTGATAGGCAGGAGACGAAGCTGCGGGCGTCGCGCGAGGTGGAGTATCGGGCGCTTCTGGAAGTAATCCCGGAATATTCACGAACCCAGGATGGCGTCGAACTCATCCACTACGGTAGTCTCGGGGTGCCGGGTTTACAGCGCGCTTCGGGTCAATATTCTCGCAGTACCGGCTATGAAAAGGTCTTATGAACTCTGCAACTTCCTTACCTTCTGCTCAGCGCCCCTTACGTATTGGAATCACCTGCTATCCCACATACGGTGGATCGGGGGTGGTTGCGACTGAGCTTGGCATTGAGCTCGCCGCACGAGGACACGAAGTCCACTTCATCACTTCATCGCCGCCGTTTCGGCTGACGGGCCGTGAGAACCGCATCCACTTTCATCAGGTGGAGCTGTTTCACTATCCGCTGTTTGAGCATCCGCCATATGATTTGGCGCTGGCGACTCGGATGGCCGAGGTTGCGGAGTTTTACAAGCTCGACCTGCTGCATGTGCACTATGCGATTCCGCACTCGGTCTCGGCGTATCTGGCGAAGCAGATGCTGGCAGCCAAGGGCATCCACCTGCCGTTTATCACGACACTGCATGGAACGGATATTACCCTGGTTGGGCTGGACCGGTCGTACCTGCCGATTACGAAGTTTGGCATCGATCAATCGGACGGCGTCACAGCGATCTCAAGCTATCTGCGCGACCGCACGCATCAGGCCTTCAAAGTGGAACGCCAGATTGAGGTGATTCGCAACTTCGTGAACTGCGATGTCTACGTGGCGAAGCCGAAGCTGGTTGCTGAGATGCGCCCGCAGTATGCGGACGCGGGCGAGAAGCTGCTGGTACACCTCTCGAACTTCAGGCCAGTGAAGCGAATTGCGGATGTGGTGCAGGTATTTGCAAAGGTGGCGAACGCAATGCCCGCGCGGCTGATGTTAATTGGCGATGGGCCAGATCGGTCAACCGCAGAGTACCTCGCACGGCAGCTTGGAGTCTCGGACCGCGTCCATTTCCTGGGCAAGCAGGACAACGTCAACGAGCTACTACCCGTCGCGGACCTGATGCTGATGCCGAGCGAGATGGAGTCGTTTGGACTGGCTGCGTTGGAAGCAATGGCTTGTCGCGTCCCAGCGATTGCGACTCTGGTGGGCGGCGTGCCGGAGTTGATTGAGAACGGCGTCAATGGGCTCCTGTTCGAGGTAGGCGACGTGGATGGTATGGCAGAAGCGGCGATAGCCCTGCTGAACGACCCGGCACGGATCGAGAAGCTGTCAGCGGCAGCGCGCAAGACGGCGCAGGATCATTTTTGCGCATACACGATCATTGCGCGGTATGAGGCCTACTATCGGCTGGTCCTTGAAACCACACTTTCGTAAGCGAATTGACTTGCAGCGATCTTTTTTGCTGCGGGGCGAGTCGCCACAACTTGCCTCCGATTGAGGATGTCGGTGTCTGACACGCCGGGATGACACCAGGCCGGACCCACAGGCGGTAGAGGTGTTTCGGCACTTGCTATAGTGATAGTCATTCCTGTCGGCGTCTCGATCGAACATCTATGGATGGAACGTTGCGCAGGCAGGCTCCCAAATTCTTCAGGAGAGACCCATGATCGCTTACTTGCGCGCCGAAAATCGCCTCTGGACCATTCCCGACGGACCAAGCTCAATCGGCAGCAGAGAGGACTGTACGCTGGTTCTCGATGTCTCCCGCTATCCCAATATTGCGGACCGTCACGCTACCCTGATGTCGCGGGATGGTGTAGTGCGTTTTCGTTCGGAAAAGAGCGGAGGTGGTGTATTGCTGAATGGCGTTCTTTTGCCAGCGGGCGAGCTGATCGCAGGCGATGTGTTCGAGCTTGGTCCGGGTGGCCCACGCCTCGAGATTCGCCGCCCGACGGACCCGCGCCCATCGGGGATTGGTGTACCGAGCTATGCTGGCGATATGGCGACGCGGACCGAGGCGTCGGCGATGAGTCTTACGAAGCAGCCGGCAGCTGCCGATCGGACGCAGATGATGCCGGTGGCTGGATCCTCCGGCAGGACACCGCTGGAGACAGTTGTTCAATCTCAACCTGGGTACACCCCGGCTAGCCCGTCTTCCAAGGAAAGTCGCACAGTGGCGCTACCTGGCTATGGGAGTCAAGCCGCTGCGTCGGCGGTCGATACGACGGCTGTAACTCCACAGGCCGCGCTGCGAGCTGTAGCGGGACCATCGGATGCGGCGACTCGCGAACTCAACGAGAACGTCCGCGAGATGCTGCGTTGCATGGACGAGCTTGAATCCCGC
>JAYVZU010000523.1:0-10342 GCA_043783075.1 Rhodanobacteraceae bacterium | reverse complement strand
CCACTGCTCCACACCCCAGACGACGGCTACTTGAACTCAGAAATAGCTGCGCTACACTAACTCATCCGGTGGCACAAAAGATCGGGCACTCCAGAATCAAGGTCGAAGAATTGGCAGACGATTTCATCCGGGAATACCGCATCAATGGACGCAAGAGCCTAGATGACGCAATAACGCGTTGGAATCTCCACCTGAAACCCGCGTTCGAAGGGATGCGCGCTATCGAAGTGACCAGCGACCATATTTCACGCTATGTTGACTCGCGCCAGAAAGAGAACGCCAGCAACGCGACAATCAATCGTGAGGTTGCCGCACTCAAGCGGATGTTCCGCTTAAGTCAGCGGTCCACCCCGCCAAAGGTTACGCGGATGCCCTACTTCCCTCACCTGAAAGAAAACAACGTCCGGAAGGGCTTTCTTGAAGATATCCAATACCGGGCGCTTGTCGAAGGCGCTGACCTCTGGTTCCGAACTTTGGTTGAGTGCGGACGCACGTTCGGATGGCGCATTTCGGAGTTGGTTGGAATGCAGGTCGGTCAAGTTGACCTCATGCAGCGCGTCATCCGCCTAGCTCCAGGAACGACCAAGAACAACGAAGGGCGTGAGGTTTTCATGACGGATGCTCTTCACGAGTTGCTCACCGCTTGTGTGGAAGGCAAGAGCGCGGAGGATGCCGTTTTCACCCGCCCTAATGGAATCCCCGTACGGAGTTGCCGAGAGGCATGGGAGCGCGCTTGCTGCAAAGCGGGGTTGGGGGAGTTTTCTTGTATCGACTGCAAAGCGCCTTCGGTCCACCGTGGCATTTGCGCCCAATGCAAGAGCGACCGCGCCACCTACACCGGGCTGATCTTCCACGATCTTCGCCGGACGGCAGCAAGAAACCTCCGCCGCGCTGGAATCGCTGAAACTGTCACTATGAAGATTGGCGGATGGCGCACTCGGAGCGTGTTTGAGCGGTACGCAATCGTGAGCCGTGGCGACATGGTTGACGCGATGCAGAAGCTACAGCGCGCCGAACAGGAATCGCAGGAAAGTCACGTTATTGGTCACGTTGTAAGCACCGACAACTCTTCCACCCCGCCTAGCCGGGTGAATTAATCAATGGAATGAGTAGTTTAGTTGGTGCCCGGAGGGGGACTTGAACCCCCATTCCCTAAAGGGCGACGGATTTTAAGTCCGCTGTGTCTGCCGATTCCACCATCCGGGCGATTTTTGAAGCTAGCTCAATGCTAACCCAGTCCGCGTTGTGTTACTTGCCGGCGTAGAGGGCGCGGTACATCTCGCGGTTGCGCATGATGGCCTGCACGTACTCGCGGGTCTCGGTGTAGGGGATGGATTCGACGAACTCGGCGATGTCTTTGTAGTCGCCGTTTGCCATCCATTGCCGGACCGGGACGTCGCCCGCGTTGTAGGCGGCGAGCGCGTACTCGGGTTGGCCGCCGAATCGGTCGAGCACAAATTTCAGGTTGCGTGTGCCTAGCTGCAGGTTGGTTGCGGGGTTGAGGAGTTGTGGGGTCTGAAAGCCTTTGACCCCTTCCCTCTTCGCGTTTTCCTTACCGACGGATGGGAGTAACTGCATCAGGCCGTAGGCTTTTGCGGGGCTGACGGCACCGGGGTTGAATTCGGATTCCTGGCGGATGAGCGACACGACAAGGTAGGGGTCGAGGCCATTTTTGTTGGCGTCGGTGACGAGATCGTTCCAGTAGGGCTGGGGGAACATCAGGCGGAGATACTCCTGTGGGAGCTTGCTGGGCGGGAGAGCGAAGAAGGAGATTCCTGATCGCTTGAGAGCCTGGAGCGAACGCGCGTACTCACCGTAGGAGGCGTAGATCTGGGCTTGGGCGAGGACCCCCCACTGGGCTGATCCGGCGGTGACTGCGATCTCCGGTCCGATGTACTCGTTGAGTGCGGCGTTGGCGAGCAGCTTCGCCTTGATGACGTGCGGGTCGTCCTGCGGGACGGTGCCGATGAGGTCTGGCGTTGCGAACTTACGGACAGAGGCGAGGACTGGAGCAGAGGGCACTTCGGGCTGGCGGCCGAGGACTGCGAGTCGCTGGCGGGCGAGGGATCCGTAGTAGTAGTTGGTGTAGGTGTTGTTCAGCGCGCGATAGTAGTTGGCGGCCTGGGCAAAGTCGTGGGTCTGATCTTCGTAGATTCTGCCGCGCCAGTAGAGCGCGCTGGGGGCTTCCATGCCCGCTCCGTAGCGGACGACCTGCTCGTCCATCAGGCGGGCGGCTTCGGGGTAACGGCGGAGACGATAGTTCATCCAGGCGACGCGCCAATGGGCAGAGGGGGCGTACATGCTCATGGGGAAACGATCGACGAGCAGTTGATAGTGGAAGATGGCTTGGTCGGTGTCGTGCGTGAGCAGATACATATTGCCGCCGGAGTATAGAGCTTCTTCGAGCCAGCGGCTGTTCGGGAAGCGGGCGGACATCTTCGAGATGATGGCGTCGTGGCCGACGCGGTCTTTCTCGGTACGGGAGATTTCGGCGAGTAGGTACAGCTTTAGGGCGGCGCTGTCGTCGTTGGTTTCAGGAAGCTTCTCGGCCTCGTGGCGGCCCAGGCGCTTCAGCTTGAGATCACATACGGCGCTGTAGATTTGCAGGGCGTCGCGGTCGGCCTGGGTCAGGCTTGAATCATTGCGGATGGCGCTGTATTCGGCGTTGGCCTCGTTATAGCGCTTGGCGTTGAAGAGTTGGTCGGCACGGACCTTGCGTTCGGCGGCGGAGGGCTTCATTCCCATTCCGCTTAGCTGGGTTAGAGCTTGCGACGACTCGAAGGCAAGGGGCTGGCTGAGGAAGATGGAGCGGTATTGGGTGGTTGCCTTTGTGGTGTCACCACCAACTTGATAGGCGCGGCCGAGAGCGAACTTGAACTCCGGGTGCTCGGCTTCGGGGGTGCCGAGCATGGTTTCGAGAATCTTGACTGCGACAGGACCGTTCTTCTGCTGGATAAAGGCGTTGGCCAGCATCAGGGGCGCACTGGCGTTGAAGATACTTTCGGGGTGGCGTTCGGCGAAGTGGTCGAGCAGCGGGAACACTTCGCCGCTGCGATTGGCTTCCATCAAGGCTTGTGCGCCGAGGTAGTCGGAGTAGTCGCTTAGGGCGTCGCCTGCACCGCTGGCGACGGAACCGGCGCGACGATAGGCATCTGCGGCCTCTCCGTATTTATGTTCCAGACCGAAGGCGTGGCCGATGGCGAGGTAGGCAGTGGCGGCGCCGGAACCGGGATGCGAGGCGGCGTAGCTGGATACGCCCGCGAAGGCGGCGGGAGTCCGGGTGGACGCGAGTTGCTGCGCCATGGGGCGAAGCTGGGCCGAGGCGACGAAGGCGTTGTTGAGCCGGAGGACGCGTTCTGTTGCGGCTTTGGTGGCGGCGGTCGTACGGACGGCGGCGGCCTTCACTGCTACGGCTTTACCCTTGACGCTTGCAAGGGCGGTGCGGGACTTTCGGGCGGTGGCAGTTTTGGAAGATGTGGACTTGGATACGGCGGTTTTTGAGGCTGCGAGCTTTGCCGGGGTCCTTGCGCGCGAGCTTGCAAGAGTTGCGGTCGCCAGTGCGGCGGTGGTCTGCGCCACGGCAGGAAGTCCCGCGCTTAGAGCCAATGCCAACATCATTCCGCGTTTGATCGACACGCTCAATTCAACCTCACCGATCCGTCATCGCAGGTTCCAACATGACGCCTCATTAGACTTTATATTTCTCTGGCGCGTCGTGCGCTGCGAAGTTTTCAACTGCAGCGGCGAGAACCCGTCGATGTACCTCCGCAGATGTGGCCGGTGGTTTGGGTCTCGGTGTGTTAGACGCGTCGATTCCCACATCGAAGTACTGTGCGCCATTGCCGCTGCACCGCTCGCCAGTTAGTATGAATCTGACTAACAATTGCAGCATCTTTTTCTTATGCCAGCCATCCAATCTCCACGGTCCGAAAGTATACAGCCCGAAGAAATCCATCCCGACTTTGCACTCGTCGCCCGGGCTAAAGATGGAGATGCGTCCGCCTTTGAACAGCTTGTCCGCCAATACGACCGACAGATCTTCCGTGTCGCCCAGCACATCACGCAAAACCGTGAGGACGCTGAGGACATCACGCAGGACGTGTTCTTCAAGGCATACCAGAAGCTTGAGCAGTTTCAAGGCAACTCGAAGTTCTCCACATGGCTTGTCCGGATTGCGGTCAATGAGTCGCTCATGCGGTTGCGTAAGCGCAAGACTTCAAAGACCGTCAGCATGGACGAGGATGTCCACACCGAAGAGGGTTCCATTCCTCGCGACTTTGCCGAGTGGCGTCCCAACCCCGAGCAGCTTTATGGGCAGGGCGAGCTCGCCGACATTCTGCGGAAGACGATTCAGGGTCTTCCACCCGGCTTCCGCACGGTCTTTACATTGCGGGACGTCGAAAACCTCTCTACGGAAGAGACTGCGGAGGCACTCGGCTTGAGCGTTCCTGCGGTCAAATCCCGTCTTCTACGCGCGCGTTTGCAACTTCGCGAGCGTCTTAGCCTTTACTTTAAACAATCCAACCCTCTACAGGCGCTGGAGGGCAAATCCCGATGACCTGCACAGATTTTCTTGCAAAACTTACCGATTTCTTCGATGGCAACGTTCCACCAGCACTGATGGTTGAGGTGGAACAACACATTTCGGAGTGCAAACACTGCGAAGTGGTGCTGGATTCGACGACCAAGACGATTAATATTTACCGCAATTCGGAGTTGTACGATTTTCCTCCTGAGTTGCAACAGCGCCTGGAGTCGGCGATTATGACTCGGTGCTGTGGGCCGAGGGAATCGGTGAAGTAAATCTTGTAGAGCGAATTGCGTGTTGGCGGAGACCGAATTTTGCGAAGGTATACCGTCGCCCGAACGACAACCGCCGTCATTCTAGCTTCGCCAGAATGACGGCGGTGGCTGGGTTAACTTGACAGAGTGCTCTATCGCCTTCGATAGACGTCATATCCGGCCAGGCGTTGGTTAATCGCGAAGTCCTGAACTAGAGCGGCCAGAGTTGCAGCGCGGTCTGGAGTCGGGTCTTCCTTGATTTGCAATTCCCTTTTTACAACCAGCCAGCGGATATTCCGCGCTTGAACCAGTTCGCGTAGCTGCGACGGGGAGTAGGGCTGCGTGGTGGGGTCGAAGAGCAGGATTGGAAACTGTGGGGTTCGGCCGGTGGTGTAGTAGAACGGATCTTCGCCGTTGACGAGGATTAGGCCATCGGACTGCGGGATATTTTTCGAAGCAAACGTTAGCAATTCTTCGAAGTGGGGCAGGTAAGGTCCTCGGACGCTCATTCCAGCTAGTTCGGGGTGGGTGGAGTGACTTAGGGTTCCTTCGGTGACGGCGGCGTAGGAGAGGCGGTCTTCGCTGGTGATGTAGAAGCCACCGGCGACGAGGAGCACGGTGGCGATGACGCCGGCGAAAGTTGAGGCCATCCACTTCGTTTCCAAGCGGGCGGCGGCGATGTTGCCTGCAATCAACAAGATGAGAAGCGGCCAGTTGGCGTAGGTGGAGCCCCAGAGTTGCTGCGAGAGGAACGCTCCGTGGATTGCTGCGAGCAGGAAGATGGGGATGAGGTACTGGAGGTCGAGACCCTTTCGCAGTTTGTAAACCGATATGACAGCGGCAAGGATAAGAGTCAGCGGCCATAAAGCGAGGAGGCTGGAGGCGCGATCGTCGGCGTCGTTGGTCTGGAACAGCGCTGCCAAAGGCCATAGGAATGGCGCGAGAAGCAGGCAAATTCCTAAAGAGCGGGCGCGCATGAGTCGTGGATGGAGGAGCGCCAATCCGATTGCGACGGACGCAATCATCCAAAGCAAAGTGGGGTCGCGGTAGATATCGATCATTGCGCCCAGGCTGGGGATTCGGCGTTGGGCGGGAAAGCGGATGGTCCACTGGATGTAGTTGTCGATCCCTACGGTTGCGTGGAGAAGTAATGCTGCTGTGGATAGTGCGGAGGCCGCGCCTACGATGGCTGGGATCAGGGACTTGTCACGGCGGAGGACGGCTACAGCGAAGATTCCGCAGAGGGTGACGACGAGGAATGGGAGGCCGATGTTTTGCTTGAAGAAGAGCGGCAGGACGATAGCGATGCCGACGGCGAAGCTCCAGAGGGGACCACGGGTGGCCCGTTGGAGCAGCCAGATGGCTACGAGGATGGCGAAGGCGCTATCGCAGTCGTAGTTGGGGTGCGGGAAGATGCCGTAGACGCCGAGGAAGGCGAGCGGCATGGCCAGAAGGACTGACGTTGCCCAGACCTTTTCGCCCAGGATTCGGAGGGCAATGCGCCAGGCGACTAAGGTGCCGAGACCGCCGATGACGGCGCAGTAGACGATGTGGTGCCAAAAGACTCGGCCAGTGAGCTTGATGATTGCGGCCTGGATGAGGAATGTGAGGGGGGCATGGGCGAACGGAAAGTCGTGGTAGGGGAGTTGGCCGAGGGTGATGCGGTAGCTGCTGTCGAGGACGTAACTGAGGTCCCAGAGGACGGTTACGTGGGCGTTTTGCCAGACGACGGTGCCGGCGGTCGCCGCAAAGAGGGCCAGCGCGACGACGAAATCCCTGATTCCCCACCGATTGATCATTCGACCCAGTCTACCGTCCGGCCTTGACCTGCACCGGGCGGCAACGTAGGCTTGGAGAGAATCTGGTGTCGGGAAGGCGGTGAAAATCCGTCACTACCCCGTAACTGTAAGCGCGGAGAGCAGGAACAAGGCAACTACCACTGGGAGAAATTCTGGGAAGGTACTTCCGGCTCGAGGAAGCGTAAGTCAGGAGACCGGCCAGGTTTGCAAGGGCTTTGTTCGACCTCTAGGGAGGGTCGAAGAGCACTGCCGCCTGTCCGCCGCTCCGATTGCCGGAGTTCTGCGGCCCAGCGCAGGCGCTTCCGCACATTTTTTCCCGCTCAACCGCGCGCCGCAGTTCGTCTGCGTCGGGCATGGAGTGTTTATGCAACGTAATTTTCGCGCCCTCGGGTGCGTTTTTGCCCTTTCTCTTTCCGCCTCCGCACAATCAACCCTGCATGGGAAGGTTCTTGACCCACTTGGCTCTGTAGTGGCAAACGCTTCGGTGGAAGTCGTTGGGACACAGGACAAAACCACATCGGCGGTTGATGGAACTTACACCCTTCCCACAACCTGCCCGTGCAATATCCGTATCACGGCCCCAACCTTCGCCGTCACTTACATCTCCGTCCCCGTCTCCTCACTCGCCGACCTGACACTGCAAACCCCCACACGCACCGACCAGATCACCGTCACGTCTGGCACACCAACCCCGCTGGCTCAGTCGGGAGCCCCCATCACAGTCCTCGACCAGGTGACCGACTTCCCTCTCGCCATCAACATCGAGCAACCTCTCCGTCAGGTTCCCGGCCTCCAACTCACCACCGTTGGACAAACTGGCGGTGTCACTTCCCTTTTCATGCGGGGCGGGAACTCCGACTTCACAAAAGTTCTACTGGATGGTGTCCCCGTAAACGATATCGGATTCCTGGCCGACCTTTCCACTGTCGCCGCCACGGGAATCTCGTCCATCGAAATTCTGCGCCAGCCCAACTCCGTCCTCTATGGATCCGATGTTCTTGCTGGCGTCGTCTCGCTCAGCACCATGCGCGGCATCACTCCGCTCCCGCTCTTCACCTACGCGATCGACGGAGGAAATCTCGGTTCCCTGCGCCAGCAGGTCTCCGTCGCCGGCACTCTGTCCCGCGCCGACTACGCGACCGGCTTCACCGCGTTCCAAACCTCCAACAACCAGCCCAATAACCAGTTTCATAACTCCACCATCTTCGGCAATTTCGGCGTCGCACCGATCCAAAACTCAGATCTTCGCCTCGTCGTCCGTCGCATCCAGACCAACGCTGGCAATCCCAATGCCCTCGCCCTTTATGGCGTCCCCGACCTCATCAACCAGCGCTACGCCGAGACCTTCATCGCACTCACTGGGCAGGTTCATCCAACACCTCGCTGGCACAACCTTGCCCGTTACGGCAACCAGATGCTGGACTATACCCGCAACCAGTACGGTACCAATGGAAGCTACAGCAGTGTCGCTTTTGGCTACCTCGGTACCCCGGTTACCATCGTCGGAGCCAATGGCTACTCGGTAGCTGGCCAGGCTGTCATCGACTACTCGAAGACCAGCGCATCTACCAGCACGACGCGCCGGTCCTTCGCCTACGGCCAGACGGACTATCGCTTCAGCCGTTATCTCACCGCGCTCGGGGCCTTCGAGTTCGACTCGGAAAAGGGTGTCTCCACATACTCCAGCGCCACACGCAGCAACTACTCCGGAACCGTGCAAGCTGCAGGTGACATCCATAGCCGCCTCTTCTATGTCATCGGCTCCGGCATCGAAAGCAACGACGTATACGGCAAGGCGCTCACTCCGCGTGCTTCGGTTGCGTTCTACGCAATCCGCCCCGATTCCTCGCGGGTCTTCTCGGGCACCAAGCTGCACGCGAGCTTCGGCAAGGGCGTCGAAGAACCGAGCGTAGGTCAGCAAGTCTCCTCGCTTTACGGAACGATTAGCACCCTCACCGGCGGTCCGGCTCTTATCGCCCAGTACGGTATCGGCACGCTAGGGGGCCAGTACAGCCGGACCTACGACGCAGGCATCGAGCAACAGTTCGGCAGCGGCCGGGCTCGCGTCAACCTCACCTTCTTCCACAATCAGTTCACAAACGTAATCGAATATATCCCCACCTCGGGCCTCAAAATCCTTGGCGTCCCCTCGTCCGTCTACACGGCACCCGGTGTCTACGGAGCCTACGTCAACTCGCTCGCCTACCGCGCGCTGGGTGCAGAACTCGAGTCCGAGTTCCGCATCTCACGCACGCTCTTCGCCCGGGCCGGATACACCTACCTCGACGCACGCGTCCAACGCAGCTTCTCATCCGACGCTCTCCGCCCCACCTTCAACACCAAATCCACCTTCGCTACCACACCGATTGGGGTCTACAGCCCGCTGGTAGGAGCCCGCCCCTTCCGTCGCGCCCCGCACACCGGATACTTTGCGCTCGAATACACTAAAACCCGCCTCACCGCACAACTGACTGGTACCTTTGTCGGTCGCCGCGACGACTCAACCTTCCTGGGCTACAGCGATCAAAACGGCGGCAATTCGCTCCTGCTCCCCAACCGAAACCTCGACGGAGCGTACCAGCGGCTTACCCTCTCCGCCGACTACCGCCTCACCTCCCGAATCTCCACCAATGCGTCTCTTGACAATCTCCTCAATCAGTCCTTCCAGGAGGCCTTCGGCTACCAGGCTCTCCCCATCACCGTCAGGGGCGGCTTGAAATTCACCTTCGGAGGTGAATCCTTCCACCTCAAGTAACAGCGCAATATTTCGTGGAAATCGCCACAATCCTCCGGGTGTCCCATCTCAAATGGTTCTATCGTTTGAGGTGGGGCGAAGTTTCCCCTGCGTAACGATTGCGTCTTCTTCTTTCGTACTTAGCTTTACGATTGCCCCAAAAGGAGCCACATCATGTCCTCGATTGCTACGAAGACTGGCGACACTGGCAAGACAGGTCTTGCCGGTGGGATGCGTCTATCGAAGTCCGACCTCCGCGTGGAGGCGTATGGCACTGTCGATGAGCTGAATACGTTTCTCGGATATTCGCGCAGTATCTGTCCGCACCAAGATATTGCGGAGTGGACCGAGACGATTCAGCGGACGCTGTTTCGGGTTGGCTCTGCGCTGTCGACGCCGACGGAAGCGCTGAGTACGACCCAGACGGTGACGGCGGAAGATGTCGAGTTCCTGACGAACCTGGTCTACGAGATCGAATCGACTGAGGGGATATTGTCGGATTGGTCGCTGCCGGGGGCGAATACGCACTCCGCGGCTTACGAGATGGCGCGTACTGTCTGCAGGCGCGCAGAGCGGATTGCGGTGGCGTTTACGGAGACGATCTCGGCTGACCCGGCACCGATTACGGCTGTGGCTTATTTGAATCGGCTGTCAGATTTGATCTGGCTGTTTGGGCGGTTGATCGAGGTTCGTGCAGGTGTGGACGCGAGTCTGCGGACGGATGGTATGCCTGGGCCCAAGTTTTCGCGGGCGTGGTGAGCGGTTATTCGACGGGCTGTTTGGCGTTGTAGCCGTCGCGAGAGATGACGGAGTATTTGACTGACTTTTGCTTTTCGTCCTGCATCTTCAGAGGCTTACCTTCGTTGTCGACCAGCAGCACCTTGACCTTGCGGTAGGTGCCGTCATTTTTGGCATTGGTTGGCCGGTAGGTGATGACGTACTGGTTGCGGATGGAGTTATTGATTTCTCCGAAGATGTCTGGGAGTTCTCCCTGGAACATGGGGTAGAAGTACATGCCGCCGGTCAT
>JAYVZU010000522.1:0-3438 GCA_043783075.1 Rhodanobacteraceae bacterium | reverse complement strand
ACCAGCGCAGTCAAGGCAGGGGTCGAAGCAGATAACTCGGTCACCGTCGACTGTATTTCGTCTGAATCGTTGTACAGACGTACAGCAGGGAACAATCTTTGCGCGAGGCGCTTCAGCGTCCTCACGTTTTCGCACGTTACCAATGCGAAAACCCAGAGATCGACTTTGGCTGTGCGTAACAAGTTTATTTTTACGCAGGTTTCAAGGAGCTTCAGTGCCTACTTTCCATCAGCTCGTCAAGCAGGGTCGCACACCGACCCGCTACAAGACCGCCAGCCCTGCGCTTCAGGGTTCGCCCCAGCGCCGTGGCGTCTGCACCCGCGTTTACACCCAGACGCCGAAGAAGCCAAACTCTGCGCTGCGAAAAGTCGCCCGCGTTCGCCTGACCAACGGCATCGAAGTCACCACCTACATCCCGGGCATCGGCCACAACCTGCAGGAGCACTCGATTGTGCTTATCCGCGGCGGCCGCGTGAAGGATCTGCCGGGTGTGCGTTACCACGTTGTACGTGGCACGCTGGACTCCGTAGGCGTTGCAAAGCGCATGCAGAGCCGCTCCAAGTACGGCGCAAAGCGTCCGAAGGCTGCTAAGTAAACAGGGTTCGCTCAAAAAGCAAAAGTTTCTAAATCAACCAGAAGTTCAAGTCCAGCACGTGAGAAGTCACCGAGCTGGAGGAAGAAGAGAAGAGCAATGCCGAGAAAAGGTTATATCGCGAAGCGTGAAGTTGCACCGGATCCGGTGTATGGTTCCACGCTCGTCACCAAGTTTGTGAACTCGATGATGTGGGGCGGCAAGAAATCGACCGCTCAGGGCATCTTCTACACCGCCATGACCAACCTGGAGCAGAAGGGTGGCGACGAGGCTCTCAAGCTCTTCAAGAAGGCCATCGAGAACTGCAAGCCTCTCCTGGAAGTAAAGTCCCGCCGCGTTGGTGGTGCTAACTACCAGGTGCCGATCGAAGTTCTTCCCGAGCGTCGGACTTCGCTCGCGATCCGCTGGCTCGTAACCTATGGCCGCGCTCGTGGCGAAAAAGGCATGGTCGACAAGTTGACCGCTGAACTGCTCGATGCTGCAAATGGCCGTGGCGCAGCGATGAAGAAGAAGGAAGACGTTCATCGCATGGCTGAAGCCAATAAGGCATTCGCTCACTACCGCTGGTAAGTAAGGGTTGTTCGACAAAGTTTAGTTCAAACCGCAGGTCTGCCTGCAGAGAAGAGATACTACCGTGGCACGCACTATACCTCTGAATCGTTGCCGGAATATCGGGATCATGGCGCACATTGACGCCGGTAAAACAACGACGACCGAGCGCATCCTTTTCTATACGGGCATCACGCACCGTATCGGAGAGGTGCATGAGGGCACTGCGACAATGGACTGGATGGAGCAGGAGCAAGAGCGCGGCATTACCATTACCTCCGCCGCAACTACCTGCACCTGGAAGAATATTCGCGTCAACATCATCGATACCCCCGGCCACGTGGACTTCACGGCCGAGGTAGAGCGTTCGCTGCGCGTCCTCGACGGCGCAGTCGCTTGCTTCGATGCGGTTGCCGGCGTTCAGCCTCAGTCCGAGACGGTATGGCGTCAGGCCGACAAGTATAAGGTTCCCCGTATTTGCTTCATCAACAAGATGGATAAGGCTGGCGCGGATGCGGTATACGCAACCTCGACCATCGTTGACCGTCTTGGCGCGCGCGCCATTCCGATCAACATTCAGATCGGCGCCGAAGCGAAGTTCCTTGGCGTGATCGACCTCGTTACGATGAAAGCCATTCTGTGGCACGACGAGACGATGGGCGCGGAGTATTCGGTCGAAGAGATTCCGGCCGCTTTGCTCGATACGGCGAAGGCTGCTCGTGCGGTTCTCATCGAAGCGGTAGCGGATTCAGACGACGACATTATGAACATGTTCCTTGAGGGTGAAGATCCCACCGAGGAGCAGTTAAAGAAGGGCATCCGCAAGGCAACTATTGCGATGAATATCTTCCCGGTCCTCTGTGGTTCGTCATTCAAGAACAAGGGTGTGCAAACGTTGCTTGACGCTGTTGTCGACTACCTGCCCAGCCCGCTGGATATTCCTCCAATGATCGGACACGATCCTGACAATATGGAGCGCGAGATTATCCGCAAGCCGGATGACAGCGAGCCGCTCTCCGCTCTCGGCTTCAAGATCATGACTGACCCGTTCGTCGGCCAGTTGATCTTCATCCGCGTGTACTCGGGTGTTCTCAAGACTGGCGATTCAGTTCTCAATCCGCGTACCGGCAAGACTGAGCGTATCGGTCGCCTGTTGAAGATGCACGCGAACAAGCGTGAAGAGATCACGGAAGTTCTTGCTGGCGACATCTGCGCTGCGGTCGGGTTGAAGAACCTGATTACTGGCGACACGATCTGCACCGACAAGAACCCCGTAGTGCTCGAGTCCATCGACTTTCCGAAGCCGGTTATCGAGGTTGCGGTAGAGCCGAAGACCAAGGCTGACCAGGAGAAGATGGGCATGGCGCTCGCGAAGCTTGCGCAGGAAGATCCCACCTTCAACGTCCGCACGGATATCGATTCGGGCCAGACCATCATCGCCGGAATGGGCGAGCTTCACCTCGAAATCATCGTGGATCGTATGATGCGCGAGTACAAGGTCGAAGCCAACGTTGGTAAGCCGCAGGTCAACTACCGCGAGACCATCCGCGCGAATGCCGATGCGGAAGGCAAGTACATTCGACAGACCGGCGGTTCGGGTAATTACGGCCACGCCAAGATTCGCATCTCGCCGAATGAGCCTGGCAAGGGCTACGAGTTCACCAACGATACCAAGGGCGGTACGGTGCCGAAGGAGTACATCAAGCCGATCGATCAGGGTATCCAGGAAGCCATGCAGGGCGGTATTCTGGCTGGCTACGAGATGGTCGATATCAAGGTCTCACTGTATGACGGCAGCTATCACGACGTCGACTCGAACGAAATGGCATTCAAGATCGCCGGTTCGATGGCGTTCAAGGAGGCAGCTCGCAAGGCGAAGCCGGTTTTACTTGAGCCTGTCATGTCGGTCGAAGTGACTGTCCCCGAGGACTATATGGGTACGATCATCGGCGACCTCAACTCTCGCCGTGGCCGTATCGAAGGCATGGAGATGGTTGGCAACACGCAGGCAATTCGCGCTTCGGTTCCGCTATCGACAATGTTCGGTTACGCAACGCACATGCGCGGCGCCACCCAGGGACGCGCTAACTACTCGATGCAGTTCAAGCAGTACGAGGAAGCGCCGCGGTCGGTTTCCGAAGAGATTATCGCCAAGCAGACAGGCAAAGAGAAGTAGTTCTGGCCTGAACGACAAAGAATTTAGATTTTAGCTTTATAGGAGAATAGTCATGGGTAAGGAAAAGTTTGACCGGTCGAAACCGCACGTAAACATCGGTACGATCGGGCACATCGATCAC
>JAYVZU010000521.1:0-10358 GCA_043783075.1 Rhodanobacteraceae bacterium | reverse complement strand
TGCCATCTTCTCCATCAGATCGATGCGGAGACCATTGGCACGGTTGGCGTAGGTAGGCGGCATCAACGACGCAAGCTGTAGCCAGATCGTCCCGGGCGTCGCCATCGTCAGTTCGAGGTGGTTGTGAGATGCGGCTTCCATGGCGCCAGTCGTCAAAGCCAACTTGTACTGCGACCATCCGCCGGCCTTCAGCGGGATGTCTCCCTCAGCAAGCATCTTGCCTGTGGCATCGCTGACTAGGCGCGCGTGCATGTTTGAAATTCCACCCTCGACTTTGGCGTAAAACGAGAGTTGATAGGTTGTCTTCGGCTTCAGCGGGACACCCCAATAGCCTTCATTGTTGAGCCCCACTTCGTTGCCCACGGATGCGGAAGTAATCGTCATCTTCAGGCTCGTCGGCAGGGCTTTGCTGGGGCCGTCGTTCATGTCAACACTTGCAGCAGCCTTGGCGTTGCCGTTGCGTACAAGTCCCCAACCATTGACGCCTTCCCAATTGCCACGGAAGGTGTGGTTGCTGAGTAGCTCGGCATAGAGTCCGCCGTCATAGGAGTGATTGATCTCTTCTGTCATGAGGCCGTACAGCATCGGGCTGACAGGATGAGCGACCTTGGTTGTGTCGATGGAAAGCTGGACGGTCTGGGCATTGGCGACCACGGTAGTCAGCAGCGCCAAGGCAGGAGCTAGAAAAATGGTCGTATTGAGGGATATTTTCATAAGTTAGTTCCAGTGGGCCTCTCGGATACGCACCACTATATCGTCAAAGTGAGGCGCGGTAAACGTTTCCTCGCAACTCAGTGATTACCGTCACATCTATTCCCTTTCAGTAATGCCATACTTCCTGATTGTTGAGGTTTCCGCTCGACTGGAGGAACTCATGCTCAGACCGATCGTTGCAATCTCCGCCCTGCTGCTCTTTGGATATGCCGTCAACCTTCCGCAGCCGGCATCCACCCAGACACCGCCGACGCAATCGTCCGGTGTACCCGCCGACATAGCAAAGATGGTAAATCCGGTAAAGCCCACCGCCGAGTCGCAAGCCCACGCCAAGAAGATGTACGGCTACGACTGCGAGATGTGTCACGGAGCGGACGGCAAAGGCAAAGGTGAGCTGGCCGTCGAGATAAAGCTCAAGATGGTCGATTTCACCAGTCCGGAGGCGATGAAAGCCTACACCGACGGCGAAATGTTCTACGTCATTCAGAATGGCAAGGATAAGATGCCTGCCGAAGGCGACCGGGCCAAGACAGAGGATCTGTGGAACATGGTCGTTTACGTTCGCTCCTTCGCCAAGTAGCCTTCAGACGGGGTTCCGATCATGGTGCGCCGCGCTGCCAGCGATGACGGTCGCGGTGATACACTAGAGGCTGGTTTGTGGTGCGGACACCGTAAGGCAGTCTCCTCCAAATCCACCAATTTGGCCGCAAAGAAGGCACTAGAAACTGCTTATGACATACCTCCTGTACCTGCTCGTCGTGATTCAAGTTGTTGTCTGCCTGTTCCTTATCGGTGTTGTCCTGCTACAGACCGGAAAATCGGCCGATCTCGCTGGTGCCTTCGGCGGCCAGGGTTCGCAGACTGCGTTCGGACCGCGTGGAGCCGCTAACTTGTTGACCAAGCTGACCACCTACGCGGCAATCCTGTTCATGATCTGCTCCATCAGCCTGACGGTAGTTCTGTCGCGCACCAGCAGCTCGGATCACTCGGTGCTCTCCGGCACGCCATCCAGTGAGTCCACACCCGCGAAGAAGTAGTTCAGCCCCTCAAACGGAGAGAACCGCATGATTCGCGAGACCTTTCCGGTTGGACTGCTACAGTGCAACTGCACCATCCTCGGCGATGAAACCTCGCACGAGGCAATTGTTGTTGACCCCGGCGACGATATTCCGCGGATTCTGACACTGTTGGCGAAGCATTCCCTCACTGTTAAGCAGATACTCATCACCCACGCGCACATCGACCACATTGCCGGGGCCCAGCAGCTGAAGAAGCTGACGGGCGCCCCGATCTTCTACAACCAGAAGGACCTTCCGCTGGTTGCGATGATGGATGTCCAAGCCGGATGGCTCGGGATGCCGACCCCAGACGTTGCCCCGCCTGACGCCGATCTGGCCCATGGAATGGCGATAAAAATGGGTACTATTCAGGGCGAAATCATCCACACCCCCGGCCACACCCAAGGCAGTAGCTGCATCTACCTTCCGCAGGAATCACTTCTCCTGGCGGGTGACACCTTGTTTGCTGGCAGCGTTGGTCGCACCGATCTTCCGGGTGGCGATACGCGAATGCTGATTCGATCCATCCATGACCGGCTGCTTCCCCTGCCCGACCAGACGCTCGTGATTCCGGGCCACGGCGAGACTACGTCGATTGAAGCTGAGCGCGAGTCTAACCCATTCCTGCAAGGTGTTTAGTTTCAGCTGCTAAAGATGCCTACTCAAACTGAAGCATGATGGCGAACGCTCTCAAGGTAACTTTTCAGGTTCACACCATTTGTTGAGGGTTTTAATTCCTTCCACAAAGGTCTTCTGTGGGCCAATCAGGCTGACGACGATATGGCGTTGGCCGGCTAATCCGTAAAAAGAGCCGGGATGAACAACCAGCCCAGTCTCTTGGACGAGTGTTTCAGCGAGATCCACCCGCGACTTACTCTGCGGAATGCGGAGAATCGCATTCCAGCCCGCCGCTACAGAGATAAATTCGACACCGATTGCAGTAAGGACCGCGAGGTTCGCCCGCACACGCTTCATGATCTGACGTTGGATCGATTCCCTGCCCGCGAGCCAGACAGGCAGCGCATTCTGGGCTGGTGCATTCATCGAAAGGAAGGTATCGGCAATTACTTCGAGCCGTGAGAGAGCCTCGCCCCGCTCACCCTGCGGGCCAAAGCAGGCCAACCAGCCAACCTTCATCTGTGGCAAGGCGGCGATTTTGCTCAAGCCGCTGACGACAAAGGTCATGCAGTCATGCGGCCCCGTCGCGAAGCTCTGGATCGCGCCCGCGACGCCGTAATCCAGAAATACCTCATCCACGATCAGCGCAAGTCCGTGTCGGATGCAGATGGATTCCAAACGCTCTCGTTCGTCGTGCGAAGTCGCATGACCGGTTGGGTTGTTGGGATGAACCAGAATGATGGCGCGTGTTTGCGGAGTGATACGGCGCTCAAGTTCCGCGAAGTCGATCCACCAACCAAAGTCCTCAAACAGATGGTAAGGCTGCAGGTGTACATCGTCCAGATCGCCCAGAAAATCGAACAGCGGATAGCTTGGCTGCGCAACCAGGACCGTGTCGCCCGGATCGCAGAGCAGCCGGAAGAGAAAACTATAGGCCTCGCTGGTACTCGTCGTGAGGATGATGTCGTCGGGATCAGCCTCTGCCTTATGTTCCGCGTAATACTGCGCGACGGCTTCGCGAGCGAGTCGAATTCCTTTGGGATTCGGGTCGTAGGTCAGCGCTGCGGGACTGATTAGCGCACCAAGAATCAAGTCGGCTTCATAGGCAAATCCACACACAGTAGGGTTCGATATGGTCAGATCGAACAACTCCAACCCCTGTGCGCGGCGTTCGCGGATCGCCTGCGCAAGGGGTCCTTCGGCGGTATCCCACGATGTTCGCTGCGAAAATTGATTGGCCACACATTCAGTCTACTGTTGTCGAGTCGTGGCTCGCCTACAATGAAGCTGTGACCGACCCAACGCTCGTCAAGGCTGTCTTGTTCGACTACGGAATCGTACTTTCTGGCCCGCCGGATCCTGCGGCCTGGGCTCGAATGCTTTCCATAACAGGGCTAACGGAGAGCGAGTTTGAAGCTGCTTACTGGGCTCCGCGCCACGACTACGACTGTGGTGTATTCACTGGGATTGACTACTGGCGCGAGACCGGGCGCCATTCCGGACTGCATTTCACCGACCAGCAACTATGCGATTTGATCACAGCCGACAATGACCTTTGGACGCTGGTGAACCAGCCTATGGTTGACTGGGCGCTGCGCTTGCAAGCCGCCGGAACTCCAACCGGGATTCTGTCGAACCTTGGCGATGCAATGACTGAGGGTGTGCTTGCTCGTCAGGCATGGCTGAGCGGATTCGATCATCTCGTCTGGTCTTATACCCTGAAGCTGGCCAAACCCGACCTTGAAATTTATCGCATCTCGGCCGAGAGCTTTGGTTACGAACCCGCGAATATCCTCTTCATCGACGACCGTTTAAGCAATGTCGAAGCAGGGGTTGCCGCAGGGATGCAGGTGATTCACTACACGACACAACCGGAGTTCGAGGCAGACATGCTCCGCCGCGGTCTTGGTTCGCTCTGGGAAACCGGCAACCCTGCAACCAGGTAACCTTACCCATTCCCATTTCGGGACAATCCATACCTGCGAAGATTGGCTTTTCTTACGTCATGCAACTTCCGCAGCACACAAAAGATAGATAGTTGGAACAGGCTGCACTCTGGGCAACACCGCAGCCGCCAACCATGATGAAGACCTCCCTTCGCGGTATCGTTGCCCTGCTGTACGTCGTCAGTCTGCTGCTTGGCGCGCCTTTGCTGTGCGCCCAACTAGCGAATACCTCGCAGCAACTCGCCTTCGCAGGCTTGCGGAGCGTCGGGCAAAAGGGCCAGATCAACGGCGTTCAAGTGGACCCCGCCGGGAATATATATCTCCTTGTGAATCAGGGCGACGGTGTCCGTCTGCTAAAGACCGATAACGCGGGTGGCGGAGTGCTCGCACAGGCACAACTGGGCACCACCGGCGACACGGGAATTGCGTTGGCCATCGACTCGGCTGGCAACGTATACGTCACTGGGACGACCACTTCCACGGCTCTGGTCGGGACGGCTGGCGCGGCAATCCAGTACCGCACCGATGCCTCCACAAACTCCTTCATCGCGAAGTTCGACTCGGGGTTGGCACCAGTCTTCGTGACATTTACCGGAGGTAGTCGAATCGCGGCGTCAGGCATCGCTGTCACCTCCGACGCGGTTTTCGTCACAGGCACGACGTACGCTGCGACTCTGCCTGTAACGAGTAACGGAATCCAGCAGACGCCGTCATTCGGCAGCACGCAGAACGGCTTCGTCGAGCGCTTCTCCAGCGATGGCAGAACTCTCGTCTACGCAACCTATCTGACCGGAGCAAACGGGGACACTGCACCCGCTGCGATTGCAGCCGACGCCACAGACGCGGTCTACATCGTTGGCGAGACCTCCGCCTCAGGCTACCCAACTATCGCGGCACTCGTGCCGGAGATGCTCTCGAACCCCTCGGGCTTCCTGACGCGAATGTCCCCACTCGGCGACGCGATTTCCTTCTCGACCTTTATCCCCGGAGCAGGCCTGACTTCCATCGCACTCGATAGCACAGGCCAGACGCTGCTCATCTCTGGTTCCGTCGCTCTCGGACAGTTCCCTGTGGATGCCGTTGCAATGCCGCTCGTACCGACAAACTACCAAGTGCTGCTGCGAATCCCCATCGACGGAAGTGGCGTCGAAAGCTCTACCCTGATCGCGCCCGCGACGCAATCCTACGTTTCCGCTGGAGCAAACGGCGATGCGTGGATCGACGGTGTTTTTACGGCGCCGATGCTGCCTCTGCTCCCACTGTCAACCATTGGCAGCGGCTTTGCTGTGCATGTGCCAGCAGGTGCCGCGATCGATCAGACAGCCCGATTCGGTGGTCTGCCCAACCAGAGCCCGACCTTTGCCAGTCTGCAAATAACCATCACTTCAGTCGCCGTGGATGCCAATGGCGGTGCAATCGTGGCCGGGGCGGTGCAGCCGACCGCAAGTTCAACCCTACTCGCATCCGAAACCTATGATCTACCGCTTCTGAATGCCCCAACCCCGACGCTCCCATCGACCGTTTCCGATGCTCGCCTTACTACATCCATATGTCATGGAAGCCTTTGCGCTGGTTCTGCAGCGTATCTGGCTAAGCTCAATCCGCAGGCTTCCACAACGGCCCTTTCATTTTCGATGGACGACCTCCCATCCGTTATCGTGCGAAATCTCGGCACGTTGCAAGTTAGCGGTCTCCAGCTATCTGCCACTGGTTCAACGCTGACGACGAACTGCCCGACAAATCTGTTTGCAGGAGGTGAATGCAACGTGCTTCTGGCCGCCGGTGCAGCTGGAGATATTACCGCGACCATGAACAACGGTGGCTCCCAAACTGTAAGCTTCCCAACTTTCGCGGCGACCAGTCCCAAGAGCAGCATTGTCTATTTTCCGAAAGAGCTGGACTTCGGAATCCAAACCGCAACCAGCACCGCTGCCACGCGAACCATTACGGTTACAAATTTAGGCACTATAAGCCAGACCTTTACCTCTGTAATCGATGCGGCGAGCAATCCCAAGTTGGCAGCCATATCTCCCTTTACCGAGGTTTCCAGCGACTGTGTTCTCGCCGGGTCGATGACGCTCAAAACTCTTACGCCTGGCGGAACGTGCCACATTACTCTTGGCCTGACGGCCTACACGGCTTCTTCAAGCGATGGATTTCTAACTTCAAACTGGTCCATTGGGTCACGCGATGTGTTGCTGACCGGCTATAGTCAGGCCGCTTCTCTCACCGTCTCATCCACTGAATTGGACTTTGGCACACAGTTCACCAATGGGTTGCGACTTCCGCGCTACATCTATCTCTCAAATGCCTCGGTCGCACCGGCGTCGCACAGCGCGGCATCGCTACCGGCAGGTTCTCCATTCAAGGTGGTTGACCGATGCCCAACTGTGATTCCTGCCGCTTCGGCATGTCGGATTCGCGTCGATTATCTTTCAACCGCCAGTCCATCGACGGACTCAACTACGCTGGCTCTCGATGCAGGGCTTAGTGTCCTCATCAGCGGCAAAACACTTCCGCCCCAAACTGTCACCGGTTCCACGCTGAACCCAAATCTCACCGTCACGCCAACCACCGTGACGTTTGGAAATGCAGTTGCTGTAACTGCCGTTTCGAGCATTGGCCAGACCATCACGATCAGTAATAGTGGAACCTCTCCGTTCGCACTGACACTCTCGGTCACTGGCGACTTCAAGGATTCAACAAACTGTGCAGCCTTCCTGCCAGCCGGGCAGAGCTGTACTGTTGCCATTACATTCACACCGTCGCAACCGGGTTTGCGCCAGGGTCTACTTTCAGTCACGGCTGGCAGTGGGACAGCATACGTCTCGCTCGCAGGGAACGCGACGGCGATTCTGCCCGCAAATAACGGAACGTTATCGTCTGGATCGATCGCAATCGGTCAGCCAGTGATCCAGTTTTATAAAGTCATCCAGGCATTTGCATCCTTGACTGCCATTTCCACCGGCGCCTTCAAGACGATTCTGGTCGAGGATTCCGGCTTTGGCCCAGGATCGCCAGCCCTCGGGTTATTCTCCACTGCTTCAACCGGAAGCTGTCACAACTGCTGGATCGGGATTGAATTCTTACCCACCGCGCTCGGAGCGCAGTCCGGAACACTTACCCTCCAATCGACGCCGACTGGCTCACTCTATCAGGTGGGTCTATCCGGGGTTGGACTTCCCGTGAGCGGCCTGATCCTGACGCCGTTGACTCAGAATTTCGGCACGGTTCCAGTCCATAGCGTCAGTAGCCGACAGGTCTTTACGCTCACAAACCTCATTTCGTCCGGGGCTGCGGTAAGCATTAATCCTCCGACTACCGTGGGAGATTTCATCCTTGGCGCGACCCCTGCAAGTGGCTCCGGTTGCGGTGGGCCCTTGGCGTACTCCGCATCCTGTAGTGTGGAAGTCGCTTTTGCACCAACGGTTATCGGTAGCCGAGCCGGAACACTCACCCTCTCTGGAGCCGGAGTGACGGTGATTGCAGACCTGACAGGCAGCGCGACAACGGACCCTGGAATTGCCATTCAGCCTCTAAGTCTCACGTTTGCAGGGGTTCCCGGCGCAACGTCCACGACGCAAGTCGTCTCAATCACAAATACCAGCAACGCGACCATTGTCGTTGGTGCTGCCACTCTTTCTGCACCGTCCTTTCAGGCAGCCAGTAGCTGTAATACGCTTCCGGCAGGCGCAACCTGCTCCATCTCGGTTACATTTCTTCCCGGTACCGGAATGGCGGTTGACGCTCTTCATTTTTCGGTCACGTCGACCACAGGCACGCCCGTGACCAGCAATTACACCGTAGCCGTAAACGGAAACTACACTAGCTCGACAGCAGGGATTGAAATCGTTCCGGATGCGATCCAAGTCGGACCCATCCCGGTTGGCCAACAGAGCGCCCCACGGCTGTTGAACGTTAGTAATTTAACGGCAAAATCAATCTCGCTCAACGTCATCTTACCTCGACAGTATGTGCTCGTTGGCATGCCGTGTGTTGCCCTTGCGCCAAATTCAAGCTGCAATTTCGCTGTGTCGTTTGCACCACTTACCAGCGGCGATATTCCCGGCACGATCTACGCGGCGGGAACGCCCTCCGATGGAA
Organism: Rhodanobacteraceae bacterium; assembly: GCA_043783075.1. GTDB lineage: Bacteria > Acidobacteriota > Terriglobia > Terriglobales > Acidobacteriaceae > Edaphobacter. The sequence continues at coordinate 1,918 of JAYVZU010000521.1, read as the reverse complement.
GCCGGCCCGTCTCCGGGATTGGGTACATCGAGGGCTACGGAATAGGAACCGGCACACTAACGATTACCGGCGGTTTGCTCGTCGGAGGCGTCTTCAACTTCGGACAGGTGACCTCCGGTCTGGCTTCTTCCCATGTCTTTACGCTCTCCAATCTCAATTCGCCAGCGTCGCCCGCCATCACGATCCGTCGCGTCACTAGTCAGCCTCCCTTCCTCTCCAGCACAACCTGCGGTTCGTCCCTCCATACCGGCGAAAGCTGCACGATTACGGTAACTTACACACCATCCAATCAAGTTTCGACCGGAACACTAAACCCCACGCCGACCCCGGATGCCGGCGCGCTGGTGATCGAGAGCGACGCTGTATCCGCACCGGACACGATATTTCTCTCTGGTCAAGCCGCGGCAATATCGTTAGCAGTTCCAACCACATCTGGACCATTGGCAACGTTTGCACTGTCGCAGAGTTCTCTTACCTTCCCAGTCACGCCAGTCGGGAATACTTCGTCACCCCAGACCATAACGCTGTCCAATACCGGCACCGTCTCGATTCACATCAGCGCTGTCACAGCGACGTCCGAATTCGCCGTCCAGTCCAATTGCGGAAATCTGCTTATCGGGGCGGCCTGCACCATCTCGGTAAGCGCAGTGCCACAAGTTTCCGGCATCCGGATCGCATCCCTGCAAATTACCTCCGACGCTGCTACCTCACTCGAATTTGTGTCACTGATTGCAACGGCTGCGCCATCCACCCTTACCCTTTCGCCAACACCGCTCGACTTTGGGGCGGTGCTCCTTGGAACATCGACATCGCAGACGGTACAGGTGAGCAATACTGGCGGCGCTCCGGTCGTGTTTGGCGCTATTGCTATAACCGGCGACTACATCGCAGCGAGCACCTGCCCGTCAGTCGGCTTGTCGTTGGCTGCCAATACTGGTTGCACCATTGACGTCACCTTCAGGCCATCTGCCAGCGGCAGCCGTACTGGATTCCTATCGGTGGCTACTACAGCCTCGACCAACCCACTCACCGTAGCGCTTAGCGGAGTTGGAACCCAGACTCAGTTGCTCACAGGGGCGAGTGCGCTCGCATTCGGCAATGTCTTGTTAGGCAGCTCCAACAATGCATCTTTGACGCTGTTGAATAGTGGTCTATCCCCCATCTCCAACCTTGCCTTCGTGGCTACCGGCGACTTCACCGTCTCGATTCCCTGCCCGCAAACTTCGCTAGCCCCGGGTAGCAGTTGCGCTGTCGGTTTAACGTTCACTCCGAAGGCACTTGCGACTCGATTTGGAACCTTAAGCATCCTAAGTTCTGACCCTGCTTCACCAATCTCAATTCCATTGAGCGGCATTGGAATTCAGGGCGGGACGTTTGCGATAACGGTGAATGGTGGTACGGTCGGAACGGCCACTGTTGTCAGCGGAACTCCGGCGACTTATTCTCTTGCCGCCGCACCTGCGGGAGGGTTTACCGGAAGTGTTGCGCTGACCTGCACTCCCATAATTGCCGCACAGTTCGCAACTTGTTCCATCCTGCCATCGAACCTGACGCTCGCGAGCGGCGTTCAAACATCGGTCGTAACAATTAATACGATTACCGCTGTGGGTCCTAGTGCGAAACTCGATGCGCCAACAAGAGCCTTGCAAACTGCCTTTGCATGTCTGCTTTTCCCCGGCCTTTTGACGGTTTGGAAGGGACGCCGACAGCTTCGTCGACGCCGTATGCTGCTGCTGGCGCTTCTCTTTACAGCCTGTTCGATGTTCACTCTGGGCTGCGCAAACGGCGGGCAGTTCAACACGCTATACACACCGCCCGGGACCTACCAGTATCAGGTCACGGCGAGTTCTACCAGTGGATCTCCCCAAACTCAAAGCGTGACGCTAAACCTGATCGTGACTGGCCGCTAACCAACCTG
>JAYVZU010000520.1:0-3442 GCA_043783075.1 Rhodanobacteraceae bacterium | reverse complement strand
ACCTGCTCGGCCTCTCCAAACCCGGCGTAGTCGTCGTCCTCTCGTTCTCCGTAGGCCTAATATCCGAAAAGATCGTCACCTGGATCCTCGGTGTAGCCAGCGGCTACCTCCAAACCCCAAAGACCACTTAGGAGCCACTTAGCATATATTGGCTCCGTATGAGCAAGAGCTCCACCGCCAGCCGCATTCTCAAATCCCTCGCGCTCGTCTACGGCGCAACCTGCGTCGTTGGCGGAGTCATCCTCGCCGAGATCTCCGTCCGCCAGGAAAAACTCCCTCTCGGCGACACCTCCGCAGAGCGTGAGCGTCTGCGCCGCCGTTACAAAGCCACCCTCGAAGACGCCACCATAGCCGCAGCCGACGGCGCAATCCTGCGCGGATGGTTCATCCGCCCCGCCAACCCCAACGGCAAGTCCGTGATCCTCCTGCACGGCATCACCAGCAACCGCACCGGCTCCACGCCCTACGCCGACATGTTCCTCAACCGCGGCTACGCCGTTCTGGTCCCCGACTCCCGCGAACACGGCGAATCTGGCGGCGACATCTCCACCTACGGCATCCTGGAGCGGCACGACGTCAACCTCTGGGTCGCGTGGCTGCGGCAACGTGTCCCCGGCTGCACCTTCCTCCTCGGCGAATCCATGGGCGCCGCCATCGGTCTGCAGGCCACCGCTGTTACGCCGGATATCTGCGCCGCCGTCGTCGAGGCCCCGTTCGCAAACTTCCGCCAGATCAGCTACGAGCGACTCGGCCGCCGCACCGGCACCGGCCAGCTCTTCTGGCAGACACTCGGCCGACCCATCCTCGAAGTCGCCCTCACCTACACCCAGCTGCGCTATGGAGTTTACCTGCCCGACGCCGATCCCAAGGCCGCCCTCGAACACAACAAGACCCCCACCCTCCTCATCGCCGGCGTCAACGACCTCGACATCCCGATGCACCACTCCGAGGAGCTGGAAAAAGCCTGCGCCGGAAACTGCTCCCTATGGATCGTCCCCGGCGGCCAACACGCCGACGCCAGCACCTACGCCAAAGAAGAGTTTGAAAAACGCGTCCTCGACTTCTTCGACGCCCACGCCGTCCACCCCGCCTGACCGCAGTCGAAAGACGACTGCCGGGTGCCCTATCCCAATTGGCTCCATCGATTGAGGTGGGCTCCACCGCGTCAAACAACATCTAAAACGAAAAAGCCGTTTGAGATGGGGCACCCGAAGTGGCTTCTTCAAGATCGAAAAAACATCCGAATCCCCGCCACCCCGACCGCCCCAGCCTCCCCACAATCGGCAACATCCCCCACCGAAACCCCACCCAAAGCAAACAACGGAATCCCCGCCCTACAAGCCTCCCGCAGCGCCTCCAACCCAACCCCCGGCACTACCTCCGCGCCGTCCACCCACTTCCCAAACACCGGCCCAAACAGGACCGCATCCGCGCCGCCATCGCGAGCCCGCACCACATCTGCCAGCGAGTGGCACGAAACACTTACAAACCCCTCCGGCCTAAGTCTCCGAACCTGCAAAGCCGTCAACTCCCCCAGTCCCCCAGACAAATTCACCCCGTCCGCCCCAACCGCGAGCGCCACATCCACCCGCCCAGCCACCAGTATCCGGGTCCCAGATCCGCGCACCGCCCCCAGAACCTCGCGGCAAGCCTCCGCCAACTCCCCCGCCTGCAGCTGTTTTTCCCGCACCAGAATGAACTTCACCCCATCCCGAGCAAGCTCCGCGCACCGCCTCGCCAGCGCGCCGAGGCCTTCTCGACCCGACGCAAATGACAGGGTTCCATCCGTGATGGCGTACCGTTTCACCTCAACAGTTTACGGTCTTCGCTTGCGAATTGTGGTAGCTTCGAATTGCATGGGCCTCGTCCGGTAGAAACCTATCGCGATGCCGCAATACAGCCTTGTGAAAGAGCCAAAACGCGCATGAGCAGTGCTTACGATCTAATCGTCATCGGCTCCGGCCCCGCAGGACAGCGCGCCGCCATCTATGCCTCCAAGCTGGGCAAGAAGGTCGCGCTCGTCGAAATGCGTGAAGTCGTCGGTGGTGCTTGTATCAACACCGGAACCATCCCTTCCAAGACCATGCGCGAAGCCGTGCTGCACCTCTCCGGCTATAACTACAAGTCCATCTACGGGATGAACTACCGCGTCAAAGAACGCATCACCATGGCCGACCTGGCCTTCCGCGTTCAGCACGTCATCAAGACCGAAATCGATGTCACCGAAGCCCAGCTCCACCGCAACAATGTCGAGATGCTCGTCGGAGTAGCCAGCTTCGTCAGCACATCCCCCGACGAGACCGTCGTTCAGGTCACCAACTCCAAGGGCGCGTCCCTCTACTCCGCCCACAACGTCCTCATCGCCACCGGCACCAAGCCGGCCTCATCCGCCAAGGTCGCAATCAACGGTAAGACCATCGTCAACTCCGATCAGGTCCTCGACCTTGTCAACCTGCCCAAGACCCTCATCGTCGTCGGCGGCGGCGTCATCGGCGTCGAATACACCTGCATGTTCTCCGCTCTCGGCGTCCGCTGTACGCTGATCGAGCGCCGCCCTCGCCTGCTCGAATTCGCCGACCAAGAGATCATCGAGGCCCTCAGCTACCACCTCCGCGACTCCCGCGTCACCATGCGCATGAACGAGGAAGTCGAAAGCGTCGAAGAGATGCCCGACGGCACCGTAGTCGCAAACCTCGAATCCAAAAAGAAACTCCAGGGCGATGCCCTTTTGTATGCAGTCGGTAGACAAGGAAATGTGGACGAGCTCAACCTCCACAACGTTGGCGTCGATGCAGACAACCGCGGTCGCATCCCAGTCGACAAAGATTTCCGCACAAAAGCCCCCACCATCTTCGCCGTCGGCGACGTCATCGGCTTCCCCTCCCTCGCGTCAGTCTCCATGGAGCAGGGCCGCATCGCCGCCGCCCGGGCCTTCGGCGACGATACCATCCTCTCCAACCCCAGCTTCTACCCCTACGGCATCTACACCATCCCCGAGATCAGCTTCATCGGCAAAACCGAAGAGCAGCTCACAGAGGAAGACGTGCCCTATGAGGTCGGCGTCGCCTACTACCGCGAGATCGCCCGCGGCCAGATTCGCGGCGACACCACTGGCCGCCTGAAGCTGATCTTCCACCGGATGAGCCACGCCATCCTCGGCGTCCACATCATCGGCGAAGGCGCCAGCGAGCTGCTCCATATCGGTCAGGCCGTCATGGCGCTCGGCGGCAAGCTGGACTACTTCATCGACACCGTCTTCAACTACCCCACGCTCGCCGAGTGCTATAAAGTCGCCGCCTTCAACGGGTTGAACCGCGTTTCCAAATTCGAGTAAACCGATTGATCGTCCCGTTGTTTGTCATCGCGCTGGGATCTGCTTCTGTCTTTCGCACGCCGGGTTGACAACCCTACCGCAAACCGCTAACTTTCGACACGCTGTACC
>JAYVZU010000519.1:0-10382 GCA_043783075.1 Rhodanobacteraceae bacterium | reverse complement strand
CTCTGATCTTAGTTAAGTATTGTTTTTGAAACGAGCGTTCAGGAGGTATTCGTGGTTGCCTTCCATGCCTCGGATGGGCGAATCGATCATGTCGAGGTTGGTGGCTCCAAGGGATTTGGCGGCTTCGGTGACTCGGTCGATGGCGAGGCGGCGGGCGGCGGGGTCGCGGACGATGCCACCTTTTCCGACGTGTTCGCGTCCGGCTTCGAACTGTGGCTTGATGAGGAGGACGAGGTCGCCGGACCATTTTTGGTCGTGCGTGGCTAAAGCGTTTAGAACGGCGGGCAGGACAAGCGTGGCGGAGATGAAGGAGACGTCCATGCAGATGAAGGCGGGCTGGAGCGTGGAGAGGGAGTGTGGTTCGAGGAGGCGGGCGTTGGTGCGCTCCATCAGCGAGACACGGGGGTCGGAGCGGAGTTTCTGGGCGATCTGGCCGTAGCCAGTGTCGATGGCAAGAACGGAGGCTGCGCCGCGCTGGAGCATGCAGTCGGTGAAGCCGCCAGTGGAGGCTCCGATGTCGACGCAGCGCTTGTCGGTGAGGTCGATCTTCCAGTGGTCGAGGGCTTTTTCGAGTTTGAGGCCGCCTCGGCTTACGAACTTCAGGTCATCGCCGAGCATGCGGAGGACGGCGGTGTCGTCGATGGAGGTGCCCGGTTTGTCGATGCGCTGGTCGTCTACGAGGACGCGGCCGGCGAGAATCATGGCGGTGGCCCGTTCGCGGGATTGGACCAGGCCGCGGTCGACGAGGAGCTTGTCGAGGCGGACGCGGGTTTTGCGGGGATGCTGGGCGGGCGGGGGGGTGGGAAGAGACATGGACTTCTCAAGTGTATGCTCTCCGGTTCTGCCTGCATCGTTTGAGGGCTACCGCAAACGCGCCAAACCCGGTAAAGTTCAACATGCAGGGCCGTAGTTCGGCGATGATGCATCAGATAAGTTTCGGGTTGCAAAGGAAGTTTGAAAAGCGAGCAATCTGCTTTAGAGGTGTGTGCGTTTTATGTATAGAGAAACGGGAGTTCTGAATATGCCACCACCCTCCGCGGAGGATGACGCGACGCTGCTGGCGCTCGTCCAGCGCGGCGATGAGCAGGCGATGGCAGCGTTATTCGACCGCTACTCGAAGGTGGTGTACTCGGTTGCGCTTCGGGTTTTGCGCGATCCGGCTTCGGCGGAAGATGTGTTGCAGGAGATTTTTATGCAGATTTGGCGGAGTCCGGATAGTTTTCTTGCCACACGCGGCAGCCTGGGTGGCTGGCTGGCGGTGGTGAGCCGGAATCGCTCGATCGACCAGCTACGGCGGAAACGGCCGACGGAGCAGGTGGACGGAATAGCCCTGGCCTCGAACTATAATCTGGCCGATGAGGCGGAGCGGAACATCATGATCGACCGGGCGCGGGGCGTGATTCTGACGCTGCCCCATGAGCAACGCAAGACTTTGGAGATGGCGTTTTTTGATGGGCTGACGCACTCGGAGATTGCAGAGATGACCGGCGACGCGCTGGGAACGGTAAAGACAAGGATTCGTACGGCGCTGCTGTCGCTGAGAAAGGCATTCCAATCATGATTCCTGTCAAACATATTGATCCGGATGATATTGCTTTGTACGCGATGCAATTGCTTCCGCCGGACGAGACGGAAGATATGGCGCTGCACCTGCAGCATAGCGCTGAGGCTCGGCGGGTGTTGTCGGAGATTTATGCCGATCTGGCGGTGTTTGCGCACTCTGCAGATATGCACAGCCCGCCGGCGATGGCGAGGCAGCGGTTGATGAAGCATGTGGCTCGCGAGAAAAAGGCGCTGCCGGTGGATCCGCTGTCGAGCCGCCCATTTGCGGTTGCGGGTGGGTTGGCGACTCGTGGCGCTAGCAGCTTGTTTGAGGAAGAGGTTCAGGAGAAGAGCCTGTTTGCGAAGGCGCTGCCTTGGGCTGGATGGGCTATCGCTGCGGGACTTGGTGGGCTGTCGTTTACGCAGTATCAGCAGAAGACGCAGATCAACTCGACGCTGGCCGCGAACCAGGTGGAGATGGCGAAGACAGTTGCGAAGGCGGAGCTGGCCAACACGCTGATGGAGACGATGAAGGATCCGACAGCGGTACACTTTGCGTTGACCAGCACGGACCAGAAGCCGCCACCGCAAGGTCGGGTGACGTATGTGGCGGAGAGGGGGTCGCTGGTATTGACTGCCAGCAACCTGGATAAGCTACCGCCGTACAAGATCTACGAGCTTTGGCTGATACCGCAGGATGGGCACGATCCGATTCCGGCAGGGACGTTCCGTCCGGATGCGCGCGGATTTGCGAGCGTGGTAATGCCGGAGCTTCCGAAGGGGATCGCCGCCAAGACGTTTGGCGTGACGATCGAGGATGGTGAAGGATCGCAACTGCCGACGATGCCGATTGTTTTGAAGGGGCAGACGAGTTAAGGGAAGAGGGATAAGGGAAGAGTAAACAAAGGCCACCCCGCTTGAGGTGGCCTTTGTTATTGTTCGCTCTTGTCTCTTCCCTTATCCCTCTTCCCTGCTTTAGGGCTGGTTTACGCGTACTGCTACGCCGAAGCCCTGGAGCGGGAGGTGGGTCTGGATGAGGTTGATGTCGCTGCGGATGATTGAGATGTCGGAGGAGTCGCCGGCGGTGACGTAGGCCTTGCCGGTGGGGGTTCCGGCAGTGACGGCGATGAAGTTCGGGCGGCCGTGGACGTAGCCGTCGGTCTGGATGACGCTGGCGACCGCGGGGATGGTGGCGACGACGGTGTTGGTGTTGAGATTGATGACGCTGATGGAGCAGTTCGGGATGGGGCTGGCAGTCGTCGGAGCGGCACACGGCAGGGCAGGGTTGCCAGCGTTGGCGACGAAGGCTTCCGTGCCATCCTGCATGACGGCGATCATGACGGGGTTGATACCGACCGGGATGTTCGCGATGACCTGACCGAAGCCAACCGCGTCGACCGGGTTGGACGAGTTGCAGTTGGGATTGGTGTTGATGACGTTGGCGTTGCACAGCGCGATGTTAGCGATGGTGACCGAACCAGGCGTGGTGCCGTTGCCGGCGTTTGCGACCAGAATTTCGTTGAAGGTGGGTGCGAATTCGGCCCAGATTGGCGCGACGCCGACGGGAATCGTGTTGAGGGTGACCCCGTTGAGGACGAAGGTGTCGAGAGCGTTAGTCTGCGCGTTGATGACGGAGACGGAGTTCGAACCCTTGTTCAGGATGAAGGCGCGGCGTGAGTCGGAGGTCATGACTCCGTAGACCGGCTGGATACCGACCGTGATTGGCGAGTCTACTGTGTTGCTGGCGGTCTCGATGGGGACCACGGTGCCGTTGACGGCGGTGTTTGAACCCTGCACGAGCGCGTAGGCTCGGGGCGAGCTGCCGGCTCCTACGGTGTAGACGGTATTGACGCCGGTGGGGAGCTCCTGCTGGAGGGCTGGGGGCAGGCCGGAGAGCTGGGCGACGGCATTGCGGCCGGACTCCGCGACGTAGGTGTAGGCTCCCTGCTGGTAGAGGCTGACGGGCTTGGCGCCGGCAAGCAGCGTGGTCTGCAGTACGTCGCTGTAGAGCAGCGAGGAGGAGATGGAGAAGCTGTTCAGGGTGCCGTTGCCATTGATGGTGTAGCCCTCAAATCCCGAGGAGGCGAGCTGGAAGTACTGGGGGTTTACGCCGATCAGAGTGGTGTTGACGATGGTGTCGCCGGAGAAGTCAACGAAGGTGACGAGGCCCTGCGAGGACGCGCCGTTGGACGAGACGGCGATCGCGTATTTGGTGGGCTGGCCGGCGGGGCCAACGGGATTGATGGAGCTGACGACAGGCCGGTAGGTGTTACCGCAGGCGGCAAGTGCGAGGGTCGCGACGGATGCGACGACGGTCCGGCTGATGGCTCGGAGGGCTAGTGCGGCTGCTGGCGTGCGATCTGAATGCAAAACTGCTCCCACTGCGATGCTTTTTCTGAGATTCTTGGGGCTGGTGATGATGGTCTTCAAGGCTTGATTGTAAATGATTGCGGGGCGAGGTGCGGTGTGGCGGAGTGGCGGAAGGTGATTCCTGAGGGTCGGGACCGGTTGCAGTCTGGGGTGCTGGTTTGTGTTGTGGGGTTCTTACTGATGGCCCCGCTCCCACTCATGTTCATTCGGTCGATTCACTCTCCTGAAATCGGAGTGTGGTTGTTGAAGACCGCCGCGATCAGTTGGACGTTTGGATTGCTGGTTTGGGCGCTTCGTGCGGCGACTCCAATGGCTGCTTTTTTCGGCAGCTGGGTATGTTGTCTGGTGACCTTCTGGACGGGCACCTTCGTCCTTTCGCCATTCAAGTCTGGCCTCGCGCCTCTAATTACGTTGTTTTTATTGACCTTTGCATCGACTAGGGCGGGCAAGCGGCGGAAGGTTCGGCTCGGTTTGGCGGAAGAAAAGCGTGGGCGGAATGCGGCGCAGATAATAGCGAATCTTGGGATGACTGGTTTGGTCACCGTGGGTGGAGTTTTCGACGTTTTCGACGTTTTAAACAATAGCGTGGGAGGGCTATACGGATTCACCTTCTATGCCGTACCCGTAGCACTTCTGGCGGCGCTTTGCGAGGCTACAGCAGATACGGTTTCTTCGGAGATTGGGCAGGCGTTTGGGGGAATGCCATTAATGTTGACGACGTTTCGGCGGGTGAAGGCCGGGACGGATGGGGCGGTAACGGTTTTGGGGACGGGCGCTGGGATTTTGGGGGCGGCGGTTGTGGCTGGGGTTGGGATGTGGGCTATGCGGATGGATTGGCGAGCGTCGGGACTTGGGTTTGCTGGCGGGGTGGCTGGGTTATTTTTTGATAGCTTGCTAGGGGCCACGGTGGAGCGGAAGGGCTGGTTGGGGAACGATCTGGTGAATTTTTCTTCGACTGTGTTTGCGGTGGGAGTGGCGCTTGGGTTTGCGATTTGGTTTTAGGGAAATGGGGCGGGCCTTCAGCCCTTGAGATCTGAGGCGGTTTAGAACCTGGGGCGGTGCCCCAGGCTGGTTTAGGGCGCGCCTTTGGCGCTGGGTAGCGTTGAGAGTTTACTTTCCCACTCATCGCAAAGGGCGCGATCAATGGGGCACCGGAAGGGTTGGGGTAGGGATGAGAGGGCAAAGGCGGTCGAGCCGTAGGCTCGATAACCCACCCTTTCGATGAGGCCGAAAGAATGGGCCACCCATGTTGTGGCTGGGCTGACGCTAGTCGTCGCCCTTTCCGTTTAGCCAGTGGTAGAGGCGGGTATCGCTTAGGCGGAGGCGGAGGGCGGTGTAGCTTAGAATCTCGTGGACGTAGCGCATGTCGCGGTCGTAGGCGTCGATGTGGCCGAGGGCGGTGCGGGGTGAGGTGTAGACGTCGAGACCTTGCTGCTGGCAGAGCTGCTGGATGCGGTAGAGGTGCGTGGCGTCCGAGACCACTACGACGTGGTGCAGGCCGTGGGCCTGGGCGATCTGAGCGAGGCGGCGAGCCTGCTGGGCGGTGGTGAAGGAGCGGGTTTCGGCGATGATTGCGGCGAAAGGCACTCCCTGAGCGAGGAGGTAGTCGCGGCCTACGCCGCCTTCGGTGTTGCCGGAGTCGCGGTCGCTGCCTCCGCCAAGCGTGATGACCAGTGGGGCGATCTGGCGCTGGTAGAGCGAGACTGCGTGGTCCAGACGTGCGTGGTAGACGGGCGAAGGGCGGCCGGAGTACTCGGCGGCACCGAAGACAGCGATCGCATCGGCGGGCTGGGCCTGATCTTCGGCAGCTACCTGGTTGATGCGATGGACTACCCATAAGCTCCAGCCAGTGGCTAAGAGCAGGGTGAGCAGCAGGATGCGGAGGAAGAGTCTACGAATTGGGTGGGACTTTTGCGGACGGCGCGGGGGGCTAGGCATGCGTTCGCGGCGGAACCAGCTGCGGCGCGGCGGGGCCGGACGTCTCGGGTTGGAGGCGATTGCCATCGAGGAGGTTGAGTTCAGTATGACTGGATTGAAACGGAAGAGCTAGGGGTGGAGGCAGAGGGCGATTTCGTGAGTGGGGATGGCGCCCTCGCGGATGATGGACCAGGAGCCGTCGCCGGCGGAGAGGTCGACGATGGTGGTGGCGATGGTGCGGACGGTGGGGCCGCCGTCGATGATGAGCGGGAGCATGTCGCCGAGCTGCTCGAAGACCGACATGGCGGAGGTACACTCTGGCATGCCGTGGAGGTTTGCGGAGGTGGCGGTGATGGGGAGGCCGAGCTTTTCTACGATGGCGCGGGCGATGGGCGCCTCGGGCACGCGGAGGGCAACATTGCCTGTGTTCGCGGTGACTCGAAGGGGTAGCTTGGAGCCGGCGCGGACGATGATGGTGAGGGGGCCGGGCCAGAAACGCTCGGCGAGGCGGTCGAAGGCGGTGTCGCAGTTGCGGGCGAGAGCATATGCCTGGGAGACGTCGGCTATGAGGAGCGAGAGCGGCTTGTGGCGGGCGCGGGTCTTGATGTCGTAGATGCGGTCGACGGCGAAGAGATTTACAGGATCGACGGCGAGACCGTAGAAAGTGTCGGTGGGGAGAGCGACGACCTGGCCGGAGTCAATACTCTTGACGACTCGGTCGATGAGCTCTGGTTCTGGCTCTTCGGGATGGATGCTGAGGATCTCTGCCGTCAAATGCTGGCTCCTTAGGTCTTGTTTAGCATATCGCGTTGGGGCAGTTGAAGACAGTGAACGGCAATTAGAGCAAATTTCCCACAGGTATATTGGTGCACGAGAGACAACTACGGAGATTCTGGCGGTGCCAGAATGACGGTGGTGGGCGTTCAACTGTACTCAACTGTCCCAAAGCGTAGACTTTGGGGATGAGTGGAGAAGTTGTTACGAGTCGGGCGAATGCCCGGGTGAAGCAGTTGCGGGCGGCGTTTGCGGGGCAGGCCCGGTTGGCTAGCGGACTGATTGCGATTGAGGGCGAGCATCTGCTGGAAGAGGCGGTCAAGAGTCAGCAGGCGCTGAAGACGTTGTTTGTGAGCGAACGAAGGGCTGTCCCGGATTTTGTGCCCCGTGGCGTGGAGGTGGTTCGGCTGGCGAATGATGTGTTTCAGAGCTGCGTGGAGACGCAGACTCCGCAGGGTATTGCGGCTTTGCTGGTGCCGCCGGTGGGGACGGTGGACGAGATGCTGCGGGGGAATCCGCTGATTTTGATTGCGGTTGGATTGCAGGATCCGGGGAATCTGGGGACATTAGTACGTTCTGCCGAAGCATTTGGCGCGACCGGGGTGATGACGACTCCGGGGACGGTGAGTGTTTGGAATCAGAAGGCGATGCGGGCATCGGCCGGGAGTGTTTTTCGGGTTCCGGTGGCTAGTGCGGATGCGGCGGGGATGGAGGTTCTGGAGCAGCAGGGGGTTCGTTTGCTGGCGGCTTTGAAAGACGACGCAAGTGCGATTGATGAGGTGGCGCTGACAGGACCGATTGCGTTTTTGATTGGGAATGAGGGCGCGGGGTTGAGCGAGGATTGGGTTCGGATGGCAGATGAGAGGGTTACGATTCCCTGCCCGGGTTGGGTGGAGAGTTTGAATGCGGCGGTGGCGGGGAGTTTGTTGTTGTACGAGGCTTCGAGGCAGAGGCGGCGGGGTTGAAGGTTACTTTCCCACTCATCGGGTGAAACTCGATGAATGGGGCACCCGGTTTTTATTGGCCGGGAGAGGAGAGCGGTTTGAGTTTGTTTGAGACTGGGGCGGTTGCAGCGAAAGGGTTTACGAAGCAGACGCCGTTGGCGGAGCGGATGCGGCCGCGGACGATTGCGGAGTATTCGGGGCAGCAGCATCTGCTGGGCGAGGACAAGCCGCTGCGTTTGGCGATTGAACGGGATGATGCCTCGTCGATGATCTTCTGGGGACCGCCGGGCGTGGGCAAGACTACGCTGGCGAAAATTATTGCGCAGATGACGGAGGCTAGTTTTATCGAGTTTTCGGCTGTGATGTCGGGGATCAAAGAGATCAAAGCGGTGATGGTGGAGGCGGAGAAGGCGGCGGAGTTTGGGTCGCGCACAATTCTTTTTGTGGATGAAATTCACCGGTTCAATAAGGCACAGCAGGATGCGTTTCTGCCTTATGTCGAACGCGGGACGATCCGGTTGATCGGGGCTACGACGGAGAATCCTTCGTTTGAGATTAACGCGGCTCTGCTGAGCCGGTGCCGGGTTTATACGCTGGTCGCGCTGACCGAGGAGGAAGTCGTTGCGCTACTGCGACGGGCTTTGGCGGATACCGAGCGGGGGCTTGGGGCGAGCGGGATTGCGGCGGACGATGAGGCTCTGGCGACGATGGCGGCTTACGCCAGCGGCGATGCCCGGACGGCGTTGAATGCTTTGGAAGTGGCGTCGCGGTTGGCAGAGGGGCGGGGGCTGGCGGCAATCGACAAGGCGCTGGCGAGCGAGGCGATGCAGCGGCGGATGCTGCTGTATGACAAGAAGGGCGAGCAGCATTACGACATCATCTCCGCACTGCATAAGAGTGTGCGGAATAGCGATCCGGATGCGGCGCTGTATTGGCTGGGTCGGATGCTGGCGGCGGGCGAGGACCCGATGTATTGCGCGCGGCGCGTGATTCGGATGGCAGTGGAGGATATCGGGCTGGCGGCTCCTGAGGCGCTGAATCTTTGCCTGTCGGCGAAGGATGCGATGCATTTTCTGGGGAGTCCGGAGGGGGATCTGGCTCTGGCGCAGGCGGTGGTGTATCTGGCGCTGGCTCCGAAGTCGAATGCAGTTTATACGGCTTATGGCGAGGTGTTAGCCGACATCCAGAAGACTGTTGCGGAGCCGGTGCCGGTGCATTTGCGGAACGCTCCGACACGGCTGATGAAGGATCTGGATTACGGCAAGGGATATCAGTACGCGCACGATGTGGAAGGGCGGGTGGCGGATATGGAGTGTCTGCCGAAGTCGCTGGTCGGGCGCAGGTATTACAAGCCGACGGGAGAGGGCCGGGAGCGTCAGTTGGCGGTTCGGATGGACGAGATCGCGAAGATCAAAGGTAGGAAGCGGGAGTAGGTTCAAAAAAAACAACTACGGAGATTATGGCTTCGCCAGAATGACGACCGTTGTGGTATCGGACGACGCGGTGTGTGTTGGACGACGCGTGTGTTTAGACGTCGCAGAGGTCGACTGCCTGGCGGAGAGACAGGAGCGGGTCGGGAGCGGCGGGAACGAACTCGTGGGCGACAAAGCCTTTGAACGGTGTCGCCGCGATGCCGCGCATAACGCCGTCCCATTGAACTTCCTGCGTATTGTCCAGCTCGTGGCGTCCGGGGACACCGCCGGTGTGGAAGTGGCCCAGCCACTGGATGTTGGTCTGAATGGTGTGGATGAGGTCACCTTCCATGATCTGCATGTGGTAGATGTCATAGAGCAGCTTGATGTTGGGGGAGTTGACCTCCTGCATCAACTTGACGCCCCACTCGGTGCTGTCGCACATATAGTCTTTGTGGTTGACCTTGCTGTTGAGCAGCTCCACGTTTAGGACGATGCCGTGGTCTTCGACGATCTTCTTGACGCGGTTGAGGCCAATGACGCAGTTCTTCAGGCCCTCGTCTTTTGACATGCCCGCAGCGTTGCCGGAGAAGGTGATGAGGTTGGGAACTCCGGCTTTGACCGCGGCGGCGATGTTCTTGCGCAGACCAGCTTCGATGCCAGCGTGGTTCTCCAGCCGATTGAGGCCGTCCTTGATGGTGCCGGCGTCGGCGTAACCCATGGAAGAGATGAGGCCGTAGCGACCGGGCATATCGAACTCGCTGGGTTGCAGGAGGTCGATGCCCTTGAGGCCGATCTTTACGCCGTATGCACATAGATCTTCCAGCGAGACTTTGCCGTAGCACCAGCGGGAAACGGACTGGCGGATGCGGCCCTTGCGAGCGATCGACTCGGCAGGAGCCTGGGCGGAGAGAGGGGCGGCGGCAAGGGCGGCACCAGCCATGGCGGATTTGAGGACGTTACGGCGGGAGATGGCGGACATTCGACGGGCCTCGGGGTTGATGTTGCGACCTCCTGAGGGTACACCGAGGTTGCCGAGTTAGGCGATGCATACGGTGGACTTCGCGGAATTTTATCAGTTTGGTCTTTTGGCTAGATATCTCTGCGGCATGGTAAAGCTCTTGAGGGTTCCGAATTTGATCTGGAAAAGAGACCTTATGGAACTGCCTGTCCCTACTTTGACGCCATAGCTATTTTTTGCCGACGCCACTACGACGATTGAGTTTTACAAGAATGCGTTTGGCGCGACACAGGATGGCATCTCGCACCTGATGCCGGGCACGGAGAGGATCATGCACGCCCGGCTGATGATTAATGGCGCGATGATCATGATCAGCGACGACTTTGGCCCGAGCCGGGGTGAGATTGTAGAGGATCCGATTGCGCTGGGCGGATCGCCGATCATGCTGGCTTTGCAGTTGGA
>JAYVZU010000518.1:0-3466 GCA_043783075.1 Rhodanobacteraceae bacterium | reverse complement strand
AGCAGACGCTGCCGAAGGTTACGGTTGCGCTGGCTAGTCAGCGGGCAGAGAACGGCTATGTGCATGGATCGTGCGGGATTATGGACCAGTACATCTCGGCGTGTGGGGTGCGCGGGAATGCGCTGGCGATCGATACGCGCGCTCTAACGTCTGAGTTGGCTCCGATGCCGAAGGACCTGCGGCTGGTAGTGTCGAATTCGATGGTGACCCATAAGGTGGCGGGAGCGAGCCCATATGCGGAGCGTCGGCAGCAAGTGGAAGAGGCTGCCCGGGTGATGGGGCGGCAGTTGCGTGATGTTTCGGTTGAAGAGCTTGTGGCGGCGCAGGGGCGGATGTCTCGCGAGGCATTTTTGCGGGGGCGGCATGTGATTACGGATAGCGCGCGGGTTCCGCGGGGCGTGGCTTTGTTGAAGGCGGGGGACGCTGCGGGGTTTGGCGCGTTGATGACGGAGGCTCATGCGAGCTTTCGCGATGACTTTGGGGCGAGCTGCGAGGAGTGCGATTTGCTGGTGCGGATGGCTCTGGTGCTTGAGGGTTGTCTGGGATCGCGGTTGACGGGTGGTGGGTTTGGCGGGTGTACTGTTTCCTTGGTGAAGGCAGAGGCTGCCGAGAGTTTTGCAGCGGCGATGGTGGCTGGGTATCAGCAGGCGACTGGTGTTGTGGCGCAGGTGTTTGTTTGTGAGATTGCGGATGGGGCTGGGGTGTTGGGGTAGAGATTTTGGGGCGGGTCCCACTCATCGCGATGGTGCTGCGATAAATGGGGCACAGAGTTGTGGCAAAGGACAACTACAGAGATTCTGGCTTCGCCAGAATGACGTCGTGTTCCGGTTGTGGAGGGTTTGCGATTGCGGATTGGGATTGATTTAGGCGGCACGAAGATTGAAGCGCTGGCGATGGATGAGGCGGGGCTTGAGATCGCGCGACATCGCGTAGATACTCCGCGGTATGACTACGATGGGACCGTGGCGGCGATGAAGAGATTGGTGGATCGGATTGAGCGTGAGACCGGACTGACCGGAACCGTGGGTGCGGGGATTCCGGGGAGTATTCGGGCTTCGAATGGGCTGGTGAAGAACGCGAACTCGACGTGGCTGAATGGGCGGCCGTTTGCGGCGGATTTGAGCCGGGCGATGGGGCGCGAGGTTCGGGTACAGAATGATGCGAACTGCCTGGCGGTGTCGGAGGCGACGGACGGGGCGGCAGCGGGACGGCGAGTAGTGTTTGCGGTGATTGTGGGGACTGGATGCGGCGGCGGTGTGGCGTTTGATGGGAACGTTCATACGGGACCGAACGGAGTGGGCGGTGAATGGGGTCATATCCCGCTGCCATGGGCGAAGCCGGAGGAGCTGCCTGGGCCGCAGTGCTACTGCGGGCTGCGGGGCTGTATGGAGGTCTGGACGTGTGGGACCGGGATCGAGATGGACTACAACGGAGTGACGGGAAAATCGCTAAAGGCGCGGGAGATTGCGGCTTTGGAGGCTGCGGGTGATCCCGAGGCAGTCGCGGCATTTGAGCGGTTTCTTGACCGGTTAGGACGCGGGCTGGCGGTGATTGTGAACTCGCTGGACCCGGATGTGATTGTGTTTGGAGGCGGAGTTTCGCGGTGGGAACGTCTGTACCGGGACTTGCCAGGGAAGATTCAGCCGTACGTGTTTGGCGGGGATTTCGATACGCCGCTGGTGCAGGCGATGTATGGGGATTCGAGCGGGGTTCGCGGTGCGGCTTGGTTGTGGCCTGCGGCGAAGGGCTCCGACCGCAGATAAGAGCGGGAGGGCGCGGATTGAGAACAGGCAACGGCTTGAACGGGGATTGGTGGGATAAAGGCGGGATGACGAGGGATGGGACTTTGGGTTAGAAGCAACGGCAACGGCGAAATACTGAGATTCTTCGCTTTGCTCAGAATGACCTCGGATTTGGCGTTAGATCAGGTGTAATCCGTATTCATCCGCTCTTATCCGCGGTCGGCTTTTAGTCTTCGACCGAGTGGTGGCGGGGGAGCATGAGCAGGCCGAGGATCGGGTAACACCAGAAGAGCTGGTCGGGCAGGTCTACGGCGGCCCAGACGCGCGGGCGCCAGACGAAGCGGCGGGCGATCTCGGTGAGAGAGCGGAGACCGGGGACCAGGTCGATTTCGAGGCGCAGCCATTGGGCGGGGCTGGCATAGTTTCGGATTGGCTTGAAGTTCTGGCGGAGCAGCATGGTGGTGGTGCGCTCGCGGATGCGAACGGCGAGGGGTTCGTTGGCGGGGAGCAGGCGCTGGCTGGAGATTTCAGTGCCCATCCAGTCGTTGCAGAGGTGGATGGCGGCGCTGATCTGGGTGAGGAGATCGAGTTGCTGCGCACGAATGAGGGCCTGGTCGAGCTCCGCGGGTGTCAGGATGCGGAGGAAGCCGGCGACGTCGGCGAGGCTCTTGAGGTAGGTCCAGGCGTCAAGGACGCCGTGTGCGGCGATGTAGATGAACTGATCTATCGGCGAGAAGACTCGCATCGGCACTCCGAAGGCGGTGACATTCTCGAAGTGGCCTTCGGTGACGATGCGGTTGGCGGCGTGGAAGCGGTTGTTGAACAGGCGCCAGTGCAGGTCGAGCTCGAAGCCGGCGGTGCGGCTTTGAAAGGTGAAGTCCTTCCAAAAGCTGACGTAGGAGGCGATGCGGTGGGGCGTCAGGCGGCTCTTTGGATTAATGATCTCGTAGCCGAGTTCGCTGAGGAGAGCGATCTGGTCGGGCAGACGGCTGGACTGGGTGAGGATGTCGATGTCGCCGACGTGACGCGTGTTGGGGCTGCCGAAGACGAATTGCGAGAGCGGAACACCTTTGAGGACGCTGAACTCGATGCCGGCGGCGGCGAAGGACTTTGCCATGCGCCGAACCTCATTGGCGGAGCGTAGGGCCTCGAAGGCGTTGTGGCGGGCGCGGTGCTGGAGTTCGGAGTGGACGGATTCCGGGAGGCCGGCGGGGCGGGTCTGTTCGAGCGAATCGAAGACCAGTGGGCTGACACGGTGATGGGCGGTGACGGCGAGGAACTGATCCCAATCGACAGGCGGGGCGGATTTTCCGGAGGCGAGGTCATGGATCTGCTCGATCTCGGACGCACGAAGATGCGCGCGCGCGGTGAGCAGCATGAGCTGGACGTGGCCGGGAAAATCTCGGAACGCGAGCATGAGTGGCTCCGGGTGAGTGGGAGGACGATAGAATCAGATGACCGACTTGAACATACCGGCAAGCCCTATGGAATCACAATTATATGCACTGACGCGAATGGCTGTAGCTGCAAGACGGCGGTATGTGCCTTGGGATGAGGCAGATAAGGCATTTCGTGAGTAAGTGGAAGAAACTCCGGAGCTTGATGCGGCGGGTGGCTGAGGTGGGGCCGCGAGGGGTTCTGCGACTGGTCGAGGCGTTTTTCTGGATGGTGGTAGCGAAGGTGGCACTGGCATGGGTTCCGGTTGCAAAGGTTATCGGCTGGAA
>JAYVZU010000517.1:0-3483 GCA_043783075.1 Rhodanobacteraceae bacterium | reverse complement strand
CCAGTCAGGACACCCGTCGAGACATCGCCGGGATAGAAGGGCCCGAGCTTAGCCTGCGCCGCCGCAACCCGTCCCCGAAGTCGCATCGCTACAGCTGTGTCGGCTAGGGCCAGTCCGACACGCAATTGGGCCGCGTCCAGTGCGGAGATTTCAAAGACACCGTGGCAGCACTGCGAGCAGCCAGCGCGGCAGGCGAGATGTTCGCCTGACCGCAAGACTGCTGAAGCCAATGCCGCAACGACGATTTGGACTAGTTCACGGGATTGCACTTGTTGTGAAATTCAACACCACCCAAACCGTCCGGGTGCCCCATCCATCGCGTCCTGTGCGATGGATGGGACGTAGACTTTAGACCGGCGAACCAAGAACCCGCTTATTCGCCCAGCACCCGAGCAAAAATCGCATCCACATTTGCCAGTTGCCGCCGGTAATCAAACGCCCGGGCCAGCTTCTCCGCATCCAGTCGCGACGTGATCAGCGGCTCTCTAGCCACTTCATCCCGGAAGACCAGTTCGTTCTTCCAGCTATTCATCGCGTGACCCTGAACCAGCCTGTAAGCATCCTCCCGCGACATGCCAGACTCCGTCAAATCCAACAGCAGTTGTCCCGAGAAGATCAGCCCTCCGGTCGACTCCAGATTCTTCAGCATCCGCGCCGGATACACCAGCAGTTTCTCAATCAGCGTCGCTGTCTTTTGCAGCAGATAGTCGGCCAGAATCGTCGAATCCGGCAGAATCACCCGTTCAGCCGACGAGTGCGAGATGTCGCGCTCATGCCACAGAGCCACATTCTCAAACGCCGTCTGCGCGTTTGAGCGGATCACGCGAGCGAGGCCGCTGATCTGCTCCGACGTAATCGGGTTTCGCTTGTGCGGCATCGCCGACGAGCCCTTCTGCTTCTCGGAGAAGAACTCCTCCGCCTCGCGAACCTCGGTCCGCTGCAGGTGCCGAACTTCCGTCGCGATCTTGTCCAACGTCGATGCCAAAACCGCCAGCGCAGCCACATAAGCCGCATGGCGATCCCGCTGGACTACTTGCGTCGCTACGAGAACCGGGGTGAGTCCGAGCGCCTCGCAGATAGCCTCCTCGTGTGCCGGCTTCAGGTGGCCAAAGGTCCCGACTGCACCTGAAAGCTTGCCCACGCGCAACTCTTCCGCCGCCGCGTCAAACCGCACCAGCGACCGCTGCACTTCCGCATACCAGAGCAGCAGCTTCAAGCCAAAGGTCGTCGGCTCGGCATGAACGCCATGCGTCCGGCCAATCGACGGCGTGTGCTTGAACTCTACCGCCCGGGCCTTCAAAACCTCGCCCAGTCGCACGATCCCCGCACGAATAATCGCCGAAGCCTCCTTCAACTGCAGCGACTGCGCCGTGTCGACAACGTCGGTCGAGGTAAGACCATAGTGCAGCCAACGCGAGGCATCCGGGTCGGCGATATGTTCCGCCACCGTCGTCGTAAACGCGATGACGTCGTGCCGAACCTCGGCCTCGATCTCGTCGATCCGCGCGACGGTAAAGCCGCCCTTGTCGCGAATCTTGTCCGCAGCCTCCTGCGGTACCATTCCAGCTGCAGCCAAGGCCTGCGACGCCGCGACCTCAACCTGCAACCAGCAGGCGTACTTGTTCTCATCGGACCATATGCGGCCCATCTCGGGGCGGGTATAACGCTTGATCAAAATTGCTCCTCGGACGATCCAGAAATGAACTACGGATGCGGCACGCCAAACAGCGCCGCCATCTCTTCATGCAAGAAACCACGGCCCGGCCGATACGGTTGAACCCACTTGCCATCGATCACAAACTGCGGAATCGCCCGTTTGCCGACGTTTTTTTCTACTTCGTCGGCGGCACCGGCAGTCTGCTCGATATCAATCTCTTCAAACGGAATATTGTGCTTCGTCAGAAATCGCTTTGCCTCGCGACAATCCCGGCACCAAACGGCAGAGTAAACCTTCACATCCATCCATTCATTTTATCGCGACTGTTTGTTCTCATTCGGGAATGTTATCCATCATCTTTCAATTGGTTTCCATCAAAGGCGGTGTTGGGTGCGGCTGCAGCGTATCATTTAATTTGGTTGGGTTTGTGCTGCCCTTCGCGGTGCATAGGGTATTTATCCCTCCCGGCCAACCTTTTCGGGGCTGCTTCGGCAGCCGCTTGTCGTGGGGACTCAAGTGCATCTTTTCTACGCGGACGAGTCGGGCAGCATCAGCGATCCGACTCAACGCTACTTCGTTCTTGCAGGGTTAGCTGTCTTTGAACGCGACACGCACTGGATTGAGCAGGACTTGAACCAAATTGCAAGTCGCTTCGAGCCGAAGAACCCTCACGCAATCGAGTTGCATGGTTCGCCCATGCGAAGCGGAAGCCACGGATGGAAGCAATATCCGCGCGATGACCGAGAAATGGCAATTGCTGAGGCGTTGACTCTCGGTGTGAAGGGCAGGCACCCCAAGCAAGTTCGACTTTTCGGTGCTGTCCTGCTGAAGGCAAATTATGCTGGGCAGGATATTGCTCAGATTGCATTCGAGCAGATCAGCAGCCGGTTCGATATGTTTCTTGGACGGCTGTATCGGCAAAAGAACGATTCCCAACGCGGGCTCATACTCTTCGACAAATCAGCGACTGAACAGAGAATCCAAACCCTCGCGCGAGAGTTTAAGTATTCGGGGCACTCCTTTGGGGTGACTAGGAACTACGCTGAAGTGCCTGTCTTCGTCGATTCCCGAGCTTCTCGCCTCATTCAACTCGCTGATCTGATTGCATATGCCTTGTTTCGTCACTTCGAACACGGCGATGATCGGTACTACGAGGTCATCAAGGATTGCTTTGACTCCGAGGGTGGAGTCGTTCACGGTTTATACGCGCCAAGCATTTAGTAGTCTTGCGCGAGCAACTGTTTCCACAGTTCCTCATCCACCGGCACGCCCAATTCCATATTCTCGCGCCGAACTTTCAGCGTCTGCTCGCCTGGGTACCGTACTGCTTTACCGGGCTCGACAGGCTCCGCTCCGTGCAGATTCGCGATCATCGCGTCAGCGGTGGCGTTCATCTGGTCGACACCCAACCCCTTCGGATCGATCACCAGAAACACTTGCGAGAGGCCAGATTCTCGAAGCGAATCCCGTGGAATCTGGTGCGCCGAGAGCCCGCCCGAGAGCATCGCACCAAACATATCCAGCGCCATCGACATCCCGGAACCCTTCCATAGTCCGATCGGCAGCGCCCGCTCGGTGGCGGAGATCGCCGCTGCATCCGTTGTCAGCTTGCCCTGCGCGTCGAATCCCCCGGGAAACGGCAACGTCTGACCGCGCTTGGTATACGCGCTCAAAGTTCCGTAGCTGTACTGGCTCATCGCCATGTCGATCACCAGGTTTTCGCGTCCGGGCCGCGGCACTGCCATTACAAATGGATTATTCCCGACCGTTGGAACCACCGCGCCCCAGGCCGGCACGTTCGGCAGAGTATTCGTCCAGCACATTGC
>JAYVZU010000516.1:0-10492 GCA_043783075.1 Rhodanobacteraceae bacterium | reverse complement strand
TACGTTGAAATGCACGTTCTATCTCTCTATAAGAATACCGTAGTGCGATGGGTCTTCCGTGCGGACAGCTTGTTGGATGCTCAGTTTTTCCTAATTCTTTGAGTAACCACTCGATTTTTGCGCCATCCAGTGGCATATTTATTTTTACAGCGGCGTGGCACGCAATGCTCGCCGCAATCCGGCGGCGGCGGGTATCGACGTTTTCGGCCTGCTCCATCCGGGATTCACCCGCCAAAACCTCCTCCAGCATCTGCTCCAACTCCCTGCCTTCCAACCCGACGGGAGCAGCTTTTACTGCCAAAGTTCGCGGTCCAAATGGCTCGGCTTCGAAACCATTGCGCTCCAGTTCCTCCGCAATCCTCGCAAAAATGACCATCTGGGCGGGCATCAGGTCGATCAACAGCGGCATCAGGAGCCGCTGGCGCTGGACCTGCTCCGTATTCCGCTCGCGCATCACTTTTTCAAACAGCACACGCTCGTGCGCTACATGCTGGTCGATGATCCACAACCCTTCGTCATTCACGGCCAGAATGAACGAATCCCGGACCTGACCGAGCGGTCTTAGCGTCGAAAGCGAGGCTAAAGTCGGCTCGTTGACGACTCGTCCGCCTTTTTCGTGCAGATGCGCGGCATGGTCGCCGACAGCAAAGCCATCTTCGCCAAAGCTCAGGCGACCGGGCGACTCCGGCACCGCAATCGGGTGCAGGTGGAAGGCATCGGAATCGGCAGCAGAGGGGGCCAAGTCCGACTCTGCAATCATGCCGAACTCCAACCGGGCGCCATCTCGCGGATCAAATAACGGCTGCTCCAGGCCTTCAGAACCTCCCGGCAGAGGGCTGACGTCCAGCAACAAGCTGGCGTTGGCACCAGCGTACGGCGCTCCAGAGAGTGCGGACGCAAAACTCGCGGCGGGTCGCGCGTTCATCAGCGTCGTGCGCACGGTGTCGCGGATAAAGTCATGGACAAAGGTCGGCTGGCGGAACCGCACCTCGGTCTTCGCCGGGTGAACGTTGACGTCGACCTCCTGCGGCGGCATCTCCAGAAACAGCAGCACGACCGGGAAGCTGGTGGATGCGATGATGTTGCGGTAGGCCTCGGTGAGCGCGTGGATGACCAGTTTGTCGCGAATCAGCCGATGGTTCACGAAGACATACATCGCATTGCGATTCAGCCGTTGCAGCTCTGGCTTGGAAACAAAGCCCGTAATGCGAAGGTAGCCGGGGTCCGGCGCCTCGTAGTCATCTTCGCGCTTCCACGGCGGAGGCTCCGGCAATCCAGCGCGAGTGAAATCCATCTCGGCGGCAGTAGGAATCATCAGGCCCGCAACTTCAGCTCCGAAGATCTGGTACAGCCGCTCGCCGGGATTTGCTACAGCGGGCGCGACAAGCAGGGCTTGCGTAGCGGAATGTAGCTCAAAATGCCGCGTCGGATGGGCCAGCGCGTAGTGCGTCACCAGCGCCGCAATGTGCGATAGCTCAGTCGACTCCGACTTCAGGAACTTGCGGCGGGCGGGCGTATTGAAGAACAGATCGCGCACGGCGAGCGTCGTGCCGTGGGGCAGGCCGGCCTCTTCAACCCGCATCATCTTGCCGCCGACAATCTCGACGACAGTTCCAGCCTCATCTTCGGCAGCACGGGTCGAAAGATGTACGCGAGCTACCGAGGCGATACTCGGCAGCGCCTCGCCGCGGAAGCCGAGCGTGGCAATGGAGAGCAGGTCATCGGAGCTGCGGAGCTTGGACGTAGCGTGCCGCTCGAACGCCAGCAGCGCGTCGTCGCGCACCATACCGCAGCCGTTGTCGATCATGCGAATCAGCTTGCGGCCACCCGCCTCAACCTCGATCCGGATGCGCGTCGCGCCAGCGTCGATGGAGTTTTCGAGCAACTCCTTAACGACCGACGCAGGTCTCTCCACCACCTCGCCGGCGGCAATCTGGTTGGCGACCTGATCGGACAAAACTCGAATACGACCCACAGATTGATTGTAGAGAGTGGGTTCCGGCAGCTGTTGAAAACTCGTGCTTAGTTCATGGCCAGCTTCTCCGCAATCAGCCTGGCAAGCTCTTTCGCCTGAACGCGAATCTCAGGCACGGCAGTAGACTCCACAGTGACGCCTTGCGCACCGGGCCAATCAAAAAGAGATTCTGCGACAATCTGCCATCTGAATTCACGACCGCGCCATGAGCACCGGTCTCGATACCTAACCCCAGACAGTCGAGCCGCGCACAATTCTGGTCCAGCAGACTCGCGGGCAGCGCATCCTGCACGCGACTGACCGTCCCCAGGCCGGCGCAATTGATGACCCGGTCGACGCGCAGGCTCTTCCTCTCCGAAGTATCGCGGTCGAGGTACATCACTTCCACGCAGTCCTCGCCCTCAAAAGCTTCGCCGATTCTGCCAGAAAGCAGCAGCATGCGATTCTGCTCCATCAGACGTTCCAGTTCGGCGTACGTGCTGGGCGGAATCCTATGACGCGCGATCTCCCAATACGGCCTCACGTGGCGAACGAAGCGCTTCTTTTCCGCCGGAGAAAGCGACTGCCAGATCTTCGGCGTGGAATGGCGCAGGGAGTCGATGACCGAGCGCCAGTCCGTCCCCGCAGCTTTCGCCAACTCCACCTGCTTCCGAACCTCCCGGAAGATCGAACGAATATCCGATGGCAGCGTAGCGGTCCACTCAGACGACCACGCCGGGGCGTGAGCGTGCAGGGCCGGCAGTTTGCCGCGGCGCGACAGAACATAAATCGTGCCTGCGTGCTCATCGCGGCTCAGCTTCAAAATCTGGTCGATAGCCGTAAGCCCAGTCCCGACGACCAGCACGGCATCCGCGCAGCCAATCGTCAACTGATCCTCGCTGGCCCAAGCGTTCGACATGTACCGGTGTGCGCTCAGCGAAGCAAAACAAGCGGGGCTAACCGGCGGAGAATTTCCAATCGCAAGAACGACAACGCCAGCTTGCAGCGATTCGCCCGACTCAAGCTGAATCGTTACGCCATCCGTCCCGTCCGTCAGTGACACTGCGCTTCCTCACAGCCAATCCACAGTGACCACATCGCTGCTGCCAACAGCATCGGCAAGCGCCGCCTCTATGTACTCGCCATATATCCGGCGCGGAACAAAGTGATGCCCTTCGAAGTTGTGCAGCGCGGTCAGCCAGTCCAGAAAGTGGCTCGGCTCATCAGCCAGAATCGACATCTTCGCCGCCGGAACATTCAAAATATGAGCGTCGCAATCGGTGCGGTACGCCACGCCTCGGGCAATTCTCTGGTCGCGATTCACGATAGCGACTGAAAGTCGTTGCCGGGAAATCCGGATGAGCTGAATCGCCAGACATGCGGCTGAAAATCCGCCGCCCACGATCACCACATCATGCCGCACACTTCGGCTGGACCCAGGAATTTCCGCAGTCAACCTGACGTCCCCCTTGCAGCAAGCACGACACTGAAAAAGTTCAGCCGCGATCACTGGGATCGCGGCCATTTTGACTACTTCTTTTTAGCTTTCTTCTTGGCTTTCTTCTTTGCCACAGGCTTCTCTGCATCCAGGTCTCGATCTCCAACCATGTGCAACCGCATGAAGTTGGTCGCGCCAGATCTGGTGCGCGTTCCAGCCACGATGCCGAATACCTGGCGCTGCTTCACAAATCCACGCGACTCCAGAATGGTCTCCGCCATCTCGACGAGCTTGTCCGTGTCCGTGAAGCGGTCGCAGAGAATTGGATACGTCCCCCAAAGCAGCATCGTCCGATTGATGACGCGCTGGTACGCGCTGAGCGCATAGATCGGAGGATCGGGGTGGTACTTCGAGAGGAGCCGCACGGTAGTGCCGGTCTCCGTAAAGATCGCGATCGCCGATACGTCGAGGTTCTCTGCCGAGTGCGCCATGCACTCGCAAATCGTCTCTGCAACGCTGAGTTTCGTTGTGCGGCGGGCCTTCGTGCGAGGGACCGGATCTAGGCGAATTTGCTGCTCCGTCTCGCTCACAATCTTTGCCATCATCGCGATCGCTTCCACCGGATACTTACCAGCCGCAGTCTCACCCGAGAGCATCACGGCGTCGGTACCGTCGTAGATCGCGTTCGCGACGTCCGAGGCCTCAGCCCGCGTCGGCCGTGGGTTGTCGATCATCGACTCCAGCATCTGGGTCGCTGTAATCACCGGCTTGCGGAACTCCGCCGCACGCCGAATGATGTGCTTCTGGATGGCCGGAACCTTCTCCGGCGGAACCTCAACGCCGAGGTCTCCTCGGGCGACCATAATGCCGTCCGCAATCTCCAGGATGGAGTCGAGATGTTCAATCGCCTGTGGCTTTTCAAGCTTCGCAATCACCCATGCATCAGACTTCAGTGCGGCGAGCCGGGTCTTGACGTGGCGTACATCCTCCGCAGTCCGAACAAACGAGACGGCGACCGTATCCACACCCTGGCCGATGGCAAAGATGAGATCCTCTTCATCCTTCTCGGTCAGCGACGGAACCTTAACTGGAATGCCCGGGAGATTGATGCCCTTCTTCTCGCCCAGCATACCGCCGTTGATGATCTCGCAGACAACGTCTTCGCCCTTGATCTGGACCACACGCAGCTCGATCAAACCGTCGGAGAGCAAAATGCGCGAGCCAGGTTCAAGATTCTCGGCCAGCGTCGTGAAGACCGTGCTAATCAAAGCGGCGGTGCCTTCTATCTGGCGGGGCGTAATGGTCAGCTTCTTGCCTGCCACCAGCAGGACGGGCTTGTGATCCTTCAACAGACCAGTCCGTATCTTCGGACCCTGAAGGTCCGCAAGAATACAGATGGGCTTGTTTTCTTCCTTTGATACCTGCCGCACCATCCGGATCAGCTCGGCTTTTTGCTCGTGCGAGCCATGCGAAAAATTCAGGCGCGCAACATCGAGGCCAGCGCGGACGAGTTCGCGAAATACTTCAATCGTGCTGCAAGAGGGACCCAGCGTGGCGACGATCTTGGCGCGGCGCGATCGATCCATGCCGCCTTGCCCAACGGCGCTTCCATAGTTTTCTGTCAGAGTATTCATGATTGCAGGTGCCGCATTCTTTCTGAAACCTGAGTCAAATTGCACGACCAGGTCTAACCAGTTGGATTGGGATGGTCCCGAACGTCATTCTACCCGCCAGCGACGTATCGCGCTTGCCCGGACTGTTTGGAGTCCGGACTACCGCATAAATTGCTCGTTAAATTCCGCCCCAAACAACAAACTAAGGAACACCAGATAGAGCCAGAAGAGGAGCGCAATCCCCGCCCCAAGCGATCCATAAACCGCGCTGTAGTTCGCTACACGCGTCACGTACCAACCGAAGACCAGGGTCGAGATAAACCACATCGTCGTCGCCACAATGGCCCCCGGCAGTGTTTGCACCCAGCTTTGCCGAGGTGTCGTCCGCTCCGATTGCGGGACGCCCATGTGGTAAATCAGCGCGCTCAACCCGACCACTCCAGCCAGCGATATAATCCAGCGCGCGGCCAGCGTGATGGCGAAGAACGTAGGCCGCGCCTCGACCACCAGATGCTCGGCAATCCACTCCGTAATAAATCGTCCAAAGACGACCAGTACCGACGCGGCTCCGAGAGGCATCAACGAGAGCGGAACCAGAAGCAGCGAGCGGAACCGCTTTTGCCAAAATCCCCAGCATCGGAACGGAACACCGGCAGCACGGTGCAGGCCCTCCATCAACGTCGCAATGGTGCCAGACCCGCCCAGCAGACTGACAATTCCTGCGGCAATAATTGCGCCAGTCGTGTGCGGCTGTCCATCCGGCCCAGTCGTTGAACTGACGAAGTAGCTGGTGAGCAGGGGGAAAACGTTGGGCGGCAAAACCTCATCGAAAAAGTCAGCCGCCTCGATCTTGAGGACGTTGACGTCAGGCAACAAGGTGATCAAAGCCGCTGTCACAATCAGCGCCGGAAACAGAGCCACGATCGCGGAATAAGCGGCGGCCTGCGCAAGATTCATGGAATCGTGATCGATCATCACGGCACCAGCGCGCTTCATCATTCCTGGAATCCGCAGCGCCCGCCTGATTGCCCGCATCCATCTCCACCTTCAAACGTTCTTGGCCGCTCCGGATTGGAGCAGGGGCTATCCCTTCCAGTGATTCAGAAACGCGTTTACTGAACCGGGGTCCATATGGCGCATATCGTTGAACTGCCCAGTCTGCTGCGAATAAAGCACATTGCCATTCTCGTCCAGAACGGCGAGCGCCGGCACACCTTTCGAGATTGGAACGCCGTACTTCGCCGCAAGGGCAATATTGTTGTCCATCTCTTCGCGCACAAAGACGTGGACCAGCACAAAGCTCTTCTGCAAAATGGCGAGGTTCGGGCCCTGGTGGAAATAAATATCGAGAACCTGGCAGTCGCCGCACCAATCGCCACCGAAGTCGACAATGACGCGCTTGTGCTCGCGCTTCGCCTGCTGAATACCTGCGGCGATGGCAGCCTTGGGATCTGCGGTCTCGGAATAGATCTGCTTGCGACCCGGACCCTGAGCCTGTACACCGCGAACGCCTGTGCCAATTAGCAGCGCAAATACCAATGCCCAAACCTTTGTCTTGCCAGTCATAAACGCTCCGTCGCGAATTTTGGAATATTCCTATACGCCCTAACTATAGTTGATGTTCGTGCAGCCTCCAACGATGCATCGCGACATCAGCCGGAGCAAATGCGGTAAGCTTTCCACCTATGATCCGTGCCTCAGTTCTAGCCGTTGTACTCCTCGCCACTCCGCTGGCTGCACAAGTCCCCGCAACCGATACCCCGCCACCCACCGGCTTTAGCAAAACGATAGTCGTATGGCCAGATGGCGCGCCGCTTGCCTTGAGGACCGGAGCCGCCGCGACCGATGGCGACGTGCCAAAGCTCTACACCTATCCAGCAACAGGCGCGGGTCCGCACGCGGCCGTGATCGTGATGCCGGGCGGCGGCTACACCCACCTCGTGATGGACAAGGAAGGCTCGGTCGGAGCGAAGTGGCTGGCCGCTCACGGTATCGACGCCTTCGTACTGGAATACAGACTTTCGCCAGCCTATCGCTACCCCGCCGCACTGCTCGATGGCTCCAGGGCAGTCCGCTACGTTCGCTCCCATGCCGCCGAACTTGGCGTAAATCCGGCGCAGGTTGGCGTCTGGGGATTCTCGGCTGGCGGGCATCTTTCGTCGCTGCTCTCCTCCGTCCACTCGGCTGGAGACCCGAAGGCAAAGGATCCCATCGACCGCGTCTCCGACCGGCCTGACTTTGCCATCATCTCTTACGGACGCATGGACTTATCGCTCAACGTACCGCGTCCGGTCCCGACCGCAGCTTCACCGGGAATGGAGATCGTACTGAGTGCCCCCACAGCAAATCTGGACGTCAACTCAGCCGTGAACAGCGACACTTCCCCTACATTTATCTTCTCGACAACCGGCGACCAGACAGTCGATTCCCGCAACGCAAGCGGCTACTACACCGCTTTGAAGCGGGCAGGCATCCCAGTGGAAATGCACATCTTTGAGCTGGGTCAACACGGAATTGGCTTCGCCGAGAAGTTACCAGAGGCAGAACGGGAGCTAAGAATTCTGCCGACACTTCTCGCCAATTGGCTGCAAATTCACGGTCTAATGAAACCGGACGCGCAGCCGTA
The DNA here is from genome assembly GCA_043783075.1 of Rhodanobacteraceae bacterium. Classification (GTDB taxonomy): domain Bacteria; phylum Acidobacteriota; class Terriglobia; order Terriglobales; family Acidobacteriaceae; genus Edaphobacter. The sequence goes on along the minus strand of JAYVZU010000516.1, from coordinate 2,861 downwards.
GAGCCCGGTTTTCCACGGGCAATTCAACAGTAATTCACAGGAGATTCCGCCGTAAATCCACAAGGATTTTCAGGCGATCAAGCCGTTTTTCCACAGAGCCAGAACGACATCCATCTGACACGTATGCTCGGTTCCGTCACCATCCGTAACCGCCGACCAAAGCTGCGTCACGGTCTTGTGCGTCCCCGCGCGGAGCAGAGCGACCGCTGCAACCGCGTAGTCCTTGTTGCGATTCCCAGCGGCATAATCTCCTCCGGCAATTCCCTTCACCAGACCAGCTTCGCATAGCCCGATAAACGCTGCACGCGGGGCGTTCTTCTTCTGCCCCGCGGGGGTTGGGTAGAGTTTCTGGACTGCGTCCTGCCAGCGCTCACCTGGGGTGAGTGCCTTGCCATAAAGTTCCATGCGGACCGCCATCAACGCCGCTTCGCCATACCGATTTGCCATCCCTCTAGGTTACGCTACTGCGACGCCAATTAGGCCTTGACGGCCTCCACAATGCTTACGTTCGAGTCCGTCGGAACGACGCGCGTGAGCTTGAAGTTCGCCTTCGCGAGAAGCTCTGTATATTGCGACTCCGTGCGCTCTTCGCCGCCCGGAACGGCGAGCATCATGATGTCGCTCACCTTCCCGAAGTGGAACGCATTGCCTTCCGCCAGAACCATCTCCACAATGAGCAACCGACCATGTGCTGGCATGGCGCGATGACAGTTGGCGAGGATGGTGAGGCATTGCTCCTCGGTCCAGTCGTGGATGATGTGCGACATCATGTAGAGGTCAGCGCCAGCGGGGACGCTCTCGAAGAAGCTGCCACCGACGAATTGGACGCGGTCGCTCATACCCTTCCCAGCCACAAACGCAGCCGCATCGGCCTCGTTGTGGGGAAGATCGAAGAGAGTTCCGCGGGATTCCGGAGCAGTCGCGAGTGCAGAAGTAAGCAGCTTGCCGCTGGCTCCGCCGATGTCGGCGATGTGTGCGTAGGGTTTGAAGTCGTAGGCGGCGGCAACGGCTGGAGTTTCGGGGCCGTGGATTCCGATCATGGTTTCGGTAAACATCGTGGCCTGGTCGGGGTTTGCGGTCAGGTAGTCGAAGATGGGAAGGCCAAACTGCAGGTCGAAGGACGGCTTGCCAGTCTGGACGGAGTACAGCAGCTTACACCAGGCTCCGAGGGCGATTTGGCCGGTAAATGTGAGGACCGTCGAGCGGACGGAGCCGGGAATGTTGGAACGGAGCGGCTCGGAGAGTGGCGTATTGGCAAAGCGCTTTTCATCGTCCTCGATGAAGACACCGTGGCAGGAGAGAGTGCGCAAGAGCCGATAGAGCGAGTGCGCGTGAGTACTGGTAGCGGCGGCTAGTTCTTCGGCAGACTTTGGGCCGTCGGCCAGGTGGTCGGCGAGGGAAAGCTGGGCTGCGACGCGGAGCATGCACGGCGTCGTGAAGCCGAGCGACATCATGACGAGTTGGTCTTGCGGCGAAGGAGTTGCAGCTGAGGACATGAGTTGGCTCCGGTTGAGATGAAACAGTATGTTAGCCAAAATTGGGCCGTGAGTCTATTGCAAACGAGATGCCCCCTCCCCCTACTGTTTTGCGTAAAGTCCGGAGAGCATCGGGGTTAGGTATATGGGAAGTCCGGCAAGTCCAGTGTCTGCCTGTAAGGTCCCGATTCTAAAGGGGTAGGCCGATCATGGGCGGGGTCGGACTCGATGGGCATGACACGGTAACAATGGCGATGTTTCTGGCGGAATGGTGTGTTGCGATAGCTAGCGACTAAATAGTGGGGCCTGCGGTCTCGGGACGAGCCAAGGAGCTTCACGATGCAGGATACGAACGGTTTCAATCGGCGGGAAGTCATTTTGGGTGCGGCAGCGATTGCGGTCAGTGGGAGAGCTTTCGGTCAGTCGGGCCGTCGCCTGTTGCTGGATGGATATGCCGGGATTCCGGGTCAGCCATTTCCTGGTCCGGGGGCGTTGATTAATTCTGAAGCCGATGACCCTGAACTGCTCGCGCAGAAGTGTAAGCGGTTGGGATACCGCGCCGCATACTGCCCGCCGACGAAGCCAGGAGATACGGTCCGCATCAAGGCGATTCGGGAGGCGTTCGCTAAGGTAAACATCGTGATTGCCGAAATGGGTGCGTGGAGAAACCTGATGACGCCCGACCTGCCCGCGCGGAAGGCAAACCTGGAGTATGTCATCGGGCAGATGGCGGTGGCGGATGAGGTGGGAGCCAGATGCTGGGTCGACATTACAGGCTCGTTTGATGCGGCGACCTTGTCAGGCCCGCATCCGAAGAACTACTCGCAGGAGTTTATCGACGGCACCGTTGAGAACTGCCGGAAGATCATCAACGCGGTGAAGCCGAAGCGGTCGAAGTTTGCGGTGGAGATGAAGGGCTGCAACTTCCCCGAGGGTCCGGACGCCTACCTGAAGTTGATCAAGGCTGTCGACCGTGCGGAGCTGGGCGTCCATATCGATATGTGCAATATCGTGAATACGCCATCGCGCTATTACAACAACACCGCCCTCATCAAGGAGACGTTCGCCAAGCTAGGCAAGTGGACCGTCTCCTGCCACGCCAAGGACCTACTCTGGGTCCCACAGGTAAACCTGAACTTCGAAGAAACAGTCCCCGGTCGTGGCGGGATCAAGACAGCCAAGGTTTCGGGACTCGACTACGCGACGAATATCCAGGAAGTGGTGAAGGTCGGAGCGCCGCTGATGCTCGAACACCTGAAGAGCGCGGAGGAGTATCGCGAGGGCGGCGAGTATATCCGGAAAATGGCAGGATCTTTGAATATCGAGGTTTTACGACTTACCAGATCAGCTTAACGGGGTACTCTCTGAGTTTTTCGTCGCCAGTTA
>JAYVZU010000515.1:0-3491 GCA_043783075.1 Rhodanobacteraceae bacterium | reverse complement strand
GCTCGGTCAGGCGGGTTGCGTCATATTCCACGCGAACCGTCTTCTCGGCTTCGAGGAATTCCACCTTGCGTACCCCGTAAACCTCGCGCAGGCGAGCGATTGCCAGGGCCGCCGACTCTGTCGGGACCGCGCCATACTTGTAGACCACATCTACATTTGTCATGTATCGATTCTACCAGCGAGCTCTAGGCTCCATCTACCTTGGGCTGCGCCATATTCGGCGACCCGATCGGCGGCATCGGCAGGTTTATCCGCTCTAGCTCCACCGTATAGGGGCGCTGCTGGACCTGGGTATATATCGCGCCGACATACTCGCCCATGACGCCGAGAAATACCAGCTGGAGCGACGCAATGAAGAAGATTCCGATCAGCATCGGTGCCAGTCCGAAGCTGAAGGTATTCCAGAATAGGAGTTTCAGCATAAGGTAGATGCTCGCAACGGCAAACGACCCGGCGGCACCACCAAACCCAGCCAGTACCGCCATTCGGAGTGGGACGCGCGAGTGGTTGATGATGCCCAGCATCCCTATGTCGTACAGCGTGTACCAGCTGTTATGGGTGATGCCGAATTTTCGGTCTGGCTGGTCGTAATAGATTTTTTTGTACGGCAGGCCGATCTCGGCGATCATCCCGCGAAAGTACGGATAGGGATCGCGGAAGCTTTTGACGATTTCCATCACGCGGCGGTCATATAGTCCAAAGCCGGTGAAGTTCTGAATCATTTCTATCGACGAAAGTTTCTCGCTCCACTTGTAATACTGCTTGCGCAGCCAGAACATGAGACCCGGCTCTTCGCTGGATCGCTTAATGCAGAGCACCGACCAGGCACCAGCCTCCCACTCCGCGATTAGCCCCGGAATCATCTCGGGAGGGTCCTGGAGGTCGGCGACGATCGAGATGATCGCATCGCCAGTCGCCTGAAACAGAGCGTGGATGGGAGACCGGATGTGCCCAAAGTTGCGGGCATTCACGATGATCTTGATGCGTGGGTCTTCCGCTGCCAGACGCTTCAAAATCGGAACCGTCTGATCGCTGGAGCTGTTGTCAATGAAGAGATGTTCGTACCGGTACTGTGGCACGGTTGCCATGACGACGCGGACGCGGCCTATCAGCAGCTGCACGTTCTCTTCCTCGTTGAAGCAGGCAGTGACGATGCTGATCGTTTTATCGTTCACTTTGGCAGACCTTCGCGGCGCTAACGTTTGAAGGAGAATTTCTTATGCGCGAAATAACTATATATCGCCGTGAACACCGCAACGACAAGGATCGCAAGGACAGCCGCAGGGTTGTTAATATGCAGCCGGTTGAAGATGGATGAAAGGAATCCGAGCGGGAAGAGCAGGAAGAACTTCGTTACCAGAGGCAGAGCAACCAACTCCGGGATCGTTCCGACGCCGTACACAGCAAAACACTTGATCCACTCCTTCAGGTAGTTTCCCTTGGTGTGGAATACGAAGTGTTTGTAGCAGAGAAATGCCATGGTTATGGCGATGGGTTTCGACGTAATGGAGGCGAAGTCCGCGGTGAACAAAACCCACTTTTGCGGCAGAATATGGGAATAAAACGCTACCAGGATGGTCGATAGCAGCAGAGCAAAGGCCGTATTCCAGACGCCAACAGCCAGAAACCGGACGACCTGAGCCTTGGGCAGCATCTTCCGCATTGCAGCAAATGGGCCATGTGGCTCCGGTATGGCCGGGGCAGGCGTGGGAGCATCAGTTTGGGTCAGGGTGTCCAAGGTGTCCAGTCTCTATTTTAGCTGGTGCCATGCCGCTGTGCGCCGTAAACCCTGTGAAAGCGAGATCGTCTGGACTAGCCCAAGCTCTTCGCGGGCTCGTGCGGTCGAAGGAACGTATCGATTTGGGGTGCGATTGGGGTCTGTGGACTGTCCGATCACAACCGAAATCTCCGGATTCACAGCTTCGACGGTCGCCTCTGCAAGCTCGCAAATCGTCACTGCATCCTCTGATCCGACGTTGTAGACGCGCATAGACGGCGCTCGAAAGAGGATTGTCCAGAGCCAAATCGCCAGATCGGCGGCGTAGAGGTAGGAGCGAACGCTAGACCCGTCGGAAGCGATCCGGATTGGGCTTCCGGCGAGCGCGTCGCCCAGAAAATTACCGGCGGCAAAGTGGGTGTCGAGCGGCAGGTGCGGACCCAGAAATGCAAAGCAGCGAGCGATCTTGATCTCCAGATCATCGGATTCTGCCAATCCGCACATCACCTCGGCCGCTCGTTTCGCCTGACCGTAGACGGTCAGAGACAGTGGAGGTTCTGCGTTCTCCAGATAGCTTTCATGCATGAGGGATAAATTCGCGGGCTGCGTTCCGTAGACCGCGCCGGAGCTGGTGAGTAGCAGCTTTCGCGTTCCGGCAGTGGCGGCAAACTCCAGCATCCGCTCCGTCCCGTTCAAAATCGTGGATCGCATGTCTTCCGGGTTCTCGGCGAGTTGCTTTGCACTCGCGTCTGTCGCCGCATGGATGACATAGCGGTATGTGCCCGTCGGAAATGTGAAATCCCTTACGTCGCCTTCTAGTAGGGTCAGTCCGGGAATATCGCGGAGATGAGGTACCTTTTCAAGGAATGCTTTTGGGTTTCGAGTCAGGACTGTCGCTTCTGCGCCGAGTTGCAAAGTGCGATTCGCATGCAGAAAACTCTCCACCAGCCAGCAACCGAAGAAGCCGGTGCCGCCGCTGATGAAAAGGCGTTCGCCCCGCCATTCCTGCCACAGTGGCCGGGTCGCGGCGAGAATCTCGTCGAGGTCGGCGACCGGGATGGGCGGCATAGGCATGGGTTAGGCCGGCAGGTAGCGGAAGACTCTGGCGGCGGTCTCGTCGTCCAGGTCGGGCGTCATCTGGTGGAGCGGATTCGACTCCATTGAGCCGGTTTCGGTGACGCGCGAGCTGATCTTTGGGAAGTAAGTCTGGTTGGGATCGATGTGTACGAGGAATGCGTGGGCACCTGGCTCGTTGAAGGCCTGCAGGAAGGCTGGATCGCTCTCGAAACCTGATCCGAGCCGCATCACGGGAACGGAATAGGCAGGGAAGAGCAGCTCCCACTTGGGCATCCCGAGGCCGGTTGCGATGTCGCACCCAATATAGCGCCCGCCGAAGTAATTCTTCTGCGTCATCCGGATGGAGGCGTAGCCGTCGTCGTCGAAGAGAAAGATCTTGAGGTTCAGGTTGTTGGCTGTGACGGTCCCGAGTTCCTGCAGATTCTGCGTGAATCCGCCGTCGCCCTCGACGAGAATCGTCCTCCGCCCGTTCGCTGCCAGAGCAGCACCAATCGCTCCGCTGAGGCCATAGCCCATTGCCGCGAGACCTTTGTTTGTAACGATTCGCTGACCCAGCTTCTGCGCGAACGTCTGCATCATGACGGTGAAGGCGCTGCCGCTGGAGCAAGGGATGATCAGGTCGTCAGCCAGCGCCAGATCGGACAGCTTCTCCGCAAAGATGTAAGGGCTTAGGAATTCGTCGCCCGTTTGATTGACG
>JAYVZU010000514.1:0-31500 GCA_043783075.1 Rhodanobacteraceae bacterium | reverse complement strand
TTCAGCCAGTGCTCCACATGCGCCCCGCGCACCAGGATCCTCGCCGTATTCCACTCCCCAATCGGCTTCACCGGCTTATCCTTCGCAGCCGGAATCATGTCGTACAGCGACCCGATCGTCCGATCCCCATCCTTACCCTTCTTCGCGTCCGGATGAACCGCGTCATCCAGAATCTGGAATTCGTACCCAATCGCCGATCCGCGCCCTTTGTTCAAATCCGGGTCGACAAAGTATTTGATACCGCTGTTCGCCCCAGTGGAAATCCGAAACTCGGCCGTCAGCTCGAAGCTCGAGTACTTCCTCGACGTGATGATGTCCCCGGCGTCCCCACCCTCTTCTCCGCCGTGGTCGGTCACGCTCAGCAACCCATCCTTCACCTCCCAGCCCGTCGCAGGAAACGCCGGCCCATGCACACTGCGCCACCCGTTGCTGGTCGCGCCGTCAAACAGCAACGTCCACCCCGCCGCCTTCTCCTGCTTGGTCAACGTATTCGACACACCCTGCCCCAAAGCCGAGCCGCCAGCCACCAGCGCTATCATCGCAATCAAAACCAAACGTCGAGTCATAAATCCCCCGCAACGAATTCTACCCCAATCGTTCAAAGCAAAGACTAAATCCCCAACCGCCCCAATCCTGGGGGACAACCCCGACCAAAATCCGCGCCAATCCGCGTTTATCCGCGGTCGCCCCCGCTCTTGCTTTACCATCGCACCAATGCCTTACGCAAAATCCCTCTTACTATTCCTCGCCCTGGCTATCCCCGCCCACTCCCAGCAAAAGCCTCTCATGGTCGAGCACGGCGTCTATCAGGTCCATCTCCTCCTCCACGCCATCGGCACCGAGGAGTACACCATCACCGAACTCCGCGGCGCCAGCGGCGATACCCGCCGCACCATCACTTCTACGACCAAGACCAACGACCGCGGTACCCAGCGGACCACCGCCGCCGCCCTCACATACGCTCCCCACTTCGAGCCGCTAAGCTTCACCCAGGAATCCTCCGCAGGCAGCGCCTCCGAGACCCAGATCACCGGCAACTCCGCCGTCGTCAAAGAGCAGGACCTGGCCCGCACCCTCGCCAAACCCGCAGTAGCCTTCGTCGGGAACGGCTCCATGCCAGCCGCCGTCCAGATGACGATGATGCGTTACTGGATCGCCCACCACAAACCTGCACGCCTGCCCATCCTTCGCTACAGTCCTCAGACCCTGCCGCTCGAAATCAAGCTGGTCGGCAACGAGGCCTTCCAGATCAAGGGCCAGATGGTCCGGCTCACTCGCTACACCGTCGCCAACCTCGTCTTCGGCCGAGAAATCCTGTGGATGAACAACTCCAACCGCGTCGCCGCGATCATGACCTTCGCTGGCGGTCTCCCGCAGGAAGAAGTCCTTGACGAGTACGAATCCGCGACCGATTCAATCTTCCATAGCGGCGTCCGGCAGGAGATGCTCGACCTCGCCGACCTCGGCCTGCAAGCCCCACCCGAGGCAACGGGAACCTACGCCATCGTCGGCGCTCGCCTCATCGACGGAACCGGCTCCCCCGCACTCGAAAACGCCACCGTGGTCATCAAAAACGGTCGTATCAACTCCGTCGGTCCCTGGCCCGCACCCGCTGGAATTCGCGTCATCCACGCCGAGGGCAAGACCCTCATCCCCGGCCTGTGGGAGATGCACACTCACTACTCCGGCGTGGAGTTCGGCCCCGCGCTGCTCGCCGCCGGCGTCACCACCGCCCGCGACTGCGGCGGCGAATTCGACTTCCTCACCACCATCCGCAACGCTATCGTGACCGGTAAAAACAACGTCCTCAGCCCCCGACTTCTCCTCGCCGGATTGATAGACGGCGACAACCCACTTGCCTTCGGCTCCCTCAACGCCGACACCCCCGCTCAAGCCATCCGGATCGTCGACCTCTACGCCAACAACCACTTCGAGCAGATCAAGGTCTACACCCAAATCAAACCCGAAATCCTCAAGGTCATCACCGACGAAGCCCACAAACGCGGTATGACCGTCACCGGCCACGTCCCCGCCGCTGTCAATACATCCCAGGGAATTGAAGCAGGAATGGACCAGATCAACCACCTGCAATTCATCACACGTGGCATGCGTTCTGAGGGTGACGTCGGCCCCGTCGACTTGACGTCGCAGCGCGCAAAAGACCTCGTCGCCTTACTCCTCGCAAAGCACATCGTCGTAGACCCCACTGACGGCTGGGGCGAAATGGCGGGTCATCCCAAATCCATTGACGCCGCCACCTTCGAGCCCGGCGTCAACGCCGCCCCCTACGTGCTCAGCTCAAAGTTCCGCGCAATGGGCGCACCCGCAGCCGACGAAGCAAGGTTCCGCGCCCGAATGGCCGACAATCTCAAGATCATCAAAGCTCTCTACGACGCCGGCATCCCCATTGTCGCCGGGTCCGACACTGGCCTGATCGGCTATGGCTTGGACAGGGAATTGGAGCTCTACGTCCAGGCCGGCCTCTCCCCGATGGCCGCGCTACAGACCGCCACCCTGAACGCCGCCCGCGCCATGCATCTCGAAGCCGACTCCGGCACCATCCAGGTCGGCAAGCGCGCAGATCTGGTCGTGCTCAACTCCAACCCTCTGGACAACATCTCCAACATCCGCCGCGTCGACAAGGTCATCACCGAGGGCCGACTCTACGACAGCAAAAAACTCGCCCGCACTGTCGGCTTTACTCGGTGAAAATACAAAAGGTGCCTTCCGCAGGAGGCACCTTTTGTGTCGTTATTCGCGCTACTTATTTGTCATTCCGCAGCGTAGCGGAGGAATCTGCTTCGGCGCTAGTAGCTGATGAACTCGTTGCTTCCGCGCTTCAGGCTAACGCCCAGGCCCAAAAACACGGCCGACAGCGTAAACGTGGTCAGGTTCCAGTAAACCAACGGGTGAATCCAGCCGGGCGAGTAGGTCGCATCCTGACCGCTGAATAGCAGCAAAAGGCAGGAAACGAGCAGGGTTTGCAGCCCGATAATCAAAAACAACTGCCCGCGCCGCCGACGCTTGTCCAGCTGAGCCACTTCGTCCGGGGTCAGGCTGCGCTCTTCAACGGGAATCAACGTGTTCGCCATCGTATCTCTCCTGCAAAACTTGGTTACTCTCCACCATTAAAACACGATTTCGCCCAAACCCCGAAAGCCGTCATTCTGGCAATGCCAGAACCTCAATATTTCGCCTTCACGTCCCCCTAAAGGAACGCCACCGACTGGATCCCAGCCACATCAAAACGCTTCCGGCACCGAATATTTTTGCACCCAACCAAATCGTCCCGCCGAACCATGTAGCTCTGCGCCTTGGCAAAACGAGCCCGGTCGCGCTCATCGGCTCCGCGTCCCAACTGGGCTTTCTTGCGCCGCACCAGCCAGGAGAGATCATATTCTCCCTGCTGTCCGCAGTGTGGACAGGTCATAATGTGTTTTCGGGATTCGGGCCGCTCGTCGAAAAAATCGCGTTCTTCCATCTTTACCTCCGCGGAGCAACGCCGGACGAGATGCGATGCCCCTCCAACCGAAAGTATTGCATACTGAGACGATTCCTTTGTAGTCCACACCTCATATGACTAAAGCAAAAAAACGTGTCTTCTCCATCGTCAAAGCCGTCAAGCAGAACGCACGCGACCGCGTCGGTCAGCCGCCACCCGAAAAAGTGATCCCCGACCCAAAACAAAAGGCCGCCGCCAAGCCCAAACACAAAGAGACCCTCGCCGACCTACTGCAAAAGTCAAACGCCGACTAATAGGCCGGGGATTTGAGGTCATTCTGAGCGAAGCGAAGAATCTCAGTATTTGTCTGTCGAGCCGTCACCGCGCCAAATCCGCTAGTCTAACTGTATGTCTCTTGAAGTCATGCTCGTCGTCTGCCAGATCATCGTCCTGCTCTTTGCCTTTAGTGTCCACGAGTCCTCGCACGCCTACGCCGCCTACAAACTTGGCGATCCCACCGCCTTCATGCTCGGCCGCGTCACGCTCAATCCCCTCAAGCACATCGACCCCTGGGGTTCGGTCATCATGCCGCTCCTCGCTCTGCTCTCCGGATATCCGCTGCTAGGCTGGGCCAAACCCTGCCCCGTCACGCTCCGTAACTTCCGCAACGTCAAGCGCGGCGATATCCTAACCACCTGTGCCGGCCCAGCAAGCAACCTCGTCGTGGCCGTCATCGCGCTCGTACTGCTCATCATCTTTAAGCACACCTCCGCGCTCGGTCTCCACACCATCCACGTCGCGATGGCGCTTGCCGCTGGCTACGGCGACAAGGTCGACACCACCAACCTGCCCCCGCTCTTCCCCTTCGCGCTGCTTCTTTACTACGGAATCCTCACCAATCTCTTGCTATTCGTCTTCAATCTCATCCCGATCCCGCCGCTCGACGGCAGCCACGTCATCCGCTACTACCTTCCCTACAAGGTCCAGCAGGTTTACGACCAGATTGGCGGCTATGGCATGATCCTCATCTTCTTCATCGCTCGCCCCATCCTCGGTATCTTCCTCAGCCCGGTCCTAAACGCCTTCGACTTCGTCCTGAACACCATCTAACCCTGCCAATCCTGTACGATTTAGGTTTGGGAAGCGTCCTTCGGTGCTTCACTTTCGTTCTGCTTAAGGGCATGGCTTCAGCCGTGGTGTACAAGCTCGAAAGGCATTGCGGCTTTATCCGCTGAGGTACCCTCTTCGCAATCCACCTGCAGCACGACGAAAGACTCATCGAACTCATGACTGAATCGCAAAATCCGCCCGCCCGCCGCAGTGTCCTCTCCGGCATGCGCCCTACCGGCAAGCTCCACCTCGGCAACTACATGGGTGCCCTGCACAACTGGGTCCAGCTTCAGCATCAGTACGAGTGTTACTTCTTTATCGCCGACTGGCATGCTCTTACCACCGACTACGAAAACCTGAGCATGCTCCTGCCCAACATCCGCGAAGTCGCACTCGACTTCCTCGCCGGCGGTCTGGACCCCGAGCTCTGCACCATCTTCGTTCAGTCCGACGTCAAGCTCCACGCGGAACTTAACGTGCTGCTCAGCATGTTCACCTCGCTCTCGTGGCTCGAGCGTGTCCCCAGCTACAAGGACCAGCAGGAACAGCTTCGCGAGAAGGATCTCGCCACCTACGGCTTCCTCGGCTACCCGCTACTACAGTCCGCCGACATCCTCATCTACCAGCCGCACTTCGTCCCCGTCGGACAGGATCAGGCTTCCCACGTCGAGCTCACCCGCGAGATCGCGCGCCGATTCAACCAACTCTATCCCGGCGAATTTTCGATGGCCGATGGAGCCGCCCCTTGGGAGCTCGAAGCCGTAAAAACCAAGGCCCGCAAGAACTCTGGCAATCCTGCCAAAGACACCTTCACCCCGCACGAGCTCATCGCCGCAGCACCTCAGACCAAGCTCAAATCGGCATACGGGACCAAAAAGATCCTCCCCGAGCCAGAAGTTCTGCTGACCCCGTCGCCCAGGCTTCCGGGCGTGGATGGCCGCAAGATGTCCAAAAGCTACAAGAACACCATTCTGATGTCAGAATCCGAGCCAGACGTCCGCGCTAAGCTCAAGACGATGGTGACTGATCCAGAGCGCGTCTATCGTACCGACAAGGGAAATCCCGACATCTGCCCGGTCTTCGATCTCCACAAGATATTCTCCAGCCCGGAGACTCAAAATACCGCCGCCGAAGGCTGCCGCACAGCCGGAATCGGCTGCATCGAGTGCAAGCAGTGGCTGGCAGACTCCGTTGTGACGGCCCTCGCTCCCATCCAGGAGCGGCGCCGCAAATACGAATCCAACCCCACCCTCGTCGACGAAATACTGGATCAGGGCGGCCGTCGCGCCTGGAAACGCGCCGACGAAACCATGCGTCAGGTCAGCGAAGTCATGGGCCTCCGCTACAGGAGCACCTCGCTCTGATGCCCGAAGAACTCAACCAACCCGAACTGATCGAGCCCGACGCAACTGCTCCGGAAGTCGAAGACCAGCCCGAACCCCACGAGCCCTTCGTCTTAAAACCCCAGCCGCCTCGGCCCCCCACCCCCGAGCCCAAAAAGCCCGCGCCCTCCCGTGACGAAGCCGCCGGCTCCCCCTTCTCCGTCACCGTCGGCCTCGTATACGACGGCCCCATGGACCTCCTGCTCGACCTTATTCGTCGCCAGAACATTGACATTTACGACATCCCCATGGGCATCATCACCGCCCAGTTCCTCGAGTACTGCCACCACCTCAAAAACACAGACGTCGACGCCGCCGGCGAGTTCGTCTACACTGCGTCCCTCCTCATCCACATCAAGAGCAAGATGCTGCTCCCCCGCGACCCCTCCGACCTCACCGGAACCGCGGACGACGACCCGCGCCGCGAACTTGTAGAACGCCTCCTCGAGCATGAACGCTTCAAAGCCGCCGCCCAGATGCTCGCCCAGAAGCAGCAGGTCGAAGATGCTTCGTGGTCCAATCCCGGGATACGCGAATTCCGCGAAGCGGCCGATTCAGACCGAGAGATCGCCGCCGACACCGTCGACCTCGTCCGTGTCTTCCAGGACATTCTCGCCCGCATGCGCGCCCGCCCCGTCCTCAACGTCGACGAGGAGTCCGTCACCGTCGGCACCATGATCGACTACGTTAAGCGCCGCCTGCTCATGGAAGATAAACCCGTCTCGCTGCGCCGCCTGCTGCATAACACCCACACCGAACGCGCGCTCATCTGCATGTTCCTCGCCATGCTGGAGCTTGTCAGGTTACAGGCCGTTCTGCTCCACCAGCCTGACGCTCAGGGCGACATCCTGGTCAAAAAGGCGGCTGGCTTCGACCAGATATTTGAAGACTCGCAAGCCGCCCGCGATGACTGGCGCTAGTTCCTAAAAGACCCCGGTTGATACACTGAAGCGTCACCTTGTGCTCCACGAAGGCATCGTCTAAATGAGTCTGAAAGCAAAGATCGAGGCTGTCATCTACGCCTCTGAAGAGCCCGTAACCCTCGCGCAGCTGACCGGCCTCCTCGGCCAAGAGGCCCAGCAGGAGCTCGACCGCCTCGCCGCCCGGCAGCACCAGCTGCACCTCGCCGGCCCCGCCGACTCAAACCACGAAGACGCCGCCACTGAACGCCTGATGGCCGTAGTCGAACAGCCGGAACTTGAAACTCTTGACTCTGAACCAGACACTCAAGACTCCCAGACAGAGCCTTCCGCCGACGCGCCGGAAGCCCCCGCCTCTCCGGACGAAGCCGCCGAAAAGCGCTTCAACCGCGAGCGCGAGCGCAAACTCCGCGAGTTTATACGCGAAAATGTAGATCAGCTCATCCACGAGTACGCCGTCTCCGACCGGGGCATCGAGGTCCGCGAAGTCGCCGGTGGCTACCGTATGGCCACCAAGCCCGAGTACCACGACGCCGTCCGCGGCTTCGTCAAATCGCTGAAACCGCCGCTAAAGCTCTCCCTGCAGGCGCTCGAAACCCTTGCTGTCGTCGCCTACAAGCAGCCTGTCACCGCTCCCGAAATCTCCGAAATTCGTGGTGTAGACTCCGGCGGCGTACTCGGCTCACTGATGGCGCGGAAGCTCATCACCACTGCTGGCCGCAAGCAGGTTATCGGCCGCCCTATCCTGTACAAAACCACCAAGGACTTTCTGCTGCGCTTCGGCCTCAAAGACGTCTCCGAATTGCCCAGCATCGAGGAGTTCGAAAAGATGGCCGGCGAACTTGCCGAGCAAGAGGAGATGAATATGCCGCATCACGACGAACCGGAAGTAGACGCCATCGTCGAAGCCAACCTCGAAGAAGAGTTGGAAGCCGCCGAACCACCCGCAGCCGACGAACTTCCTGCCATCGACGGGCGCATCTCCGGTCTGCCACCAGCCGACCTGGCTCCCGGCGAGGACCCCTCCGCCGACGAAGCCGCGATCCAATCCGGCGAGTAGGACAGGCACCGGCTTGAACGGGGATTAGTGGAATAAATGCAGGATAAAAGTAGACACGCCGTCATTCTGGCAAAGCCAGAATCTCAGTATTTGTTCTAATCCTGCACTGACCCTAATCCCTCTCCATCCCGCATTTATCCCACTAATCCCCGTTCAAGCCGTTGCTTTTGCACCAGACGGGCGATAATAGATCTTATGACCACCAAGAAGACCCCCGCGAAGTCCGCCGAGACTCCCACCGGCGACCGCCTGCAAAAGATCCTCGCCCAGGCCGGCATCGCCAGCCGCCGCAAGGCCGAAGAGATCATCCTCGAGGGTCGAGTCATCGTCAACGGCCAAGTCGTTACCGAACTCGGGACCCGCGCCGACGCCACGAAGGACCACATCCGCGTCGACGGCAAGCTCCTCCACGGCCCCGAGCAGCAGAAGTACTACATGCTCAACAAGCCGCGCGGCTACGTCACCACGCTCGACGACCCCCAACACCGTCCCACAGTTATGCAGCTTATGCAGCAGACTACCAATGGCCCCCACGGCGATCAGGTCCGCCTCTACCCCGTTGGACGTCTCGACTACCTGTCCGAAGGCCTGCTGCTGATGACCAACGACGGCAACCTCGCCAACGCTCTCTCCAAGGCAAGTGCCGGTGTCGAAAAGACTTACCTCGTCAAGACCAGCGGAGTTCCGCCAAATGAGGGTCTCGACCAGATTCGCCGCGGCATCATGATCGACCGCGGCCGCCTGGACGAAGTTCGCGCCGGCCGCCGCGACCGCATCCTCACCTCTCCGGCCAAGGTCGTGCTGGTCCGCGCTGGCGACAACCCCTGGTACGAGGTCACACTCACGGAGGGCCGCAACCGCCAGCTCCGCAAGATGTTCGAGGAGATCGGCCACCACGTCGAAAAGATTCGCCGAATCGGCTACGGAGCGCTCCGCCTGGATATCCCACCCGGCGGCTTCCGCGAACTAACGCCCGGCGAAGTGATGGCTCTCGACCGCGCCGCCAAGGGCAAAAAAGTCGAGCCGAAGCGCAAGCTTCCCGAGCACGCCCAGTTGAAGTCCCCGGCCAAGCCGAAGCCAAAGTTCAAGCCCCGCCCCAAGTTCTAACTGGAACGAATCCCAAGGGTGCCCCATGTTCGACGCAGCTTCATCGCGCCGACCATGGGGTTACTCTTTGTCCGAACCCAAATCTTCCCACCGCGCCCCACAAGCCCCACAACTCCAAGTCTCCGGCCCAGTTGGCAGCGGCAACCCCATCACCCACAACCCGGTCAGCGCCGCGCCACGTTCTGCGCCTTCAAACGTAATCTTGACAGACCCGCACTGCGGGCACTTCGGCTGTTCAAACTCGCCCCAGCCTGAGAAGGGAATCGACTCCGGCACCGGCTGCTCCAGCAACTCCAGTCCCGCAGCCGAGTCCTCTTCCGCCACCTGCAGCCGGATTCCCCCGATAAAGTTCGACACCTGCCAGTCCAGCCTGACCAGATTCTCATCCTGCAGAAAAACCTCGATTCCGGCCGATTCCAGCATGCCCCGAGCCACAATCGCTTCGGAGAGGTCGCGATACCGCCGCAGCGTCACCAACTTCCTGTTTTCGGGTGTTCCCGGTCCATCTTCGACGAGCGGAGCTTCCATGCCTCGTTTGGCGAATTCTGCCCGCAGAGCACCTTGCGCCGGTTCGGTGAGCGATTCATATTCGTGAGCCAAAATAAGCAACTCTTCGTCCCGCATTGCGGTATATCGAACCCCGAACTCATCCTGCTCTGTCGTCATGAAGACAAAGGCTATCAGGCTTTCGACCTTGTAACACAAAAGGGGTATCTATTTGGTCGCCGGGCCATTGACGAATGTGCATTTGCGCGCTCAAAATACTCAGGTTTTTCATATGGTGTTGCGAACCTTTCTATGTTCTAAGCATCCAATGGAAGGCAGAGGAGTTTACAGACGTGGCAATTGAAAAAAGTGTTTTTGGGGCTGGATGTTTCTGGGGTGTGGAAGCTCGATTCAGCGAGATGATCGGTGTGCTTGACACAGCAGTCGGATACGCAGGTGGGTCGCTCGAACATCCAACCTATAAGGAAGTCTGCGCAGATCGGACCGGCCATGCCGAGGTCGTCCAGGTGACATTCGATAACTCTCGGCTTAGCTACGAATCGCTGCTGGAAGCCTTCTTCGCGATGCACGACCCGACGCAGCATAACCGCCAAGGGCCCGATTGGGGTTCGCAATATCGCAGCGTGATCTTCACGAACTCCGACGAGCAGACCCGCGAAGCCAGCGCCAAGATCGCAGAGCTATGCGCCTCCGGCAGCTATCGCTCGCCCATCGTCACGCAGGTGGTCGCATCCACCAACTTCTGGCGCGCGGAGGAGTATCACCAGCGTTATCTGGAAAAGCGCGGCATGGTCAGCTGCCATATCTAACTGAGTACATTTTGACCTGTGGGAGTTTCCTGCGTGGGTTTGGCCCCGCGCAGGAATCCGACAACTGCGACATACCCATGTGCCACTGCGTAACAGCAGCTGGAGGCCACGCCTAGCATCACTGCTTCTCGCGTGGTCCGCATGCCGATTGAAACCAGAAATGCGATCTGCACAACGATCAGCAGCGCAACCTCGAGGATCGATCCGCTCCAGAAGACCCACTTCCGAGCCCGGTTCATAATCCACACCAGCGTGGATACGAAATTCATGCAGCAGGATAGGATGAACCACCCCATCAGGTTCTGAACGCCGTCGTACTTCTGGCCGATGATCCAGATGAACACCCCGGGCCACACGAACGCAACGATCACAACGGGAACACATGCTGCGGCTGCTAATACGACGAACAAGGCAAACTTCCGTAGCAGCCCCTCGCGGCGATGGCGCGAGATATAGGGCTCAATCACGATCACGTTGAACGTAGTCAGCACGGCAAACATCTGCCCGATCCGACTCAACGCACTGACCTCGGCGATATTTACCGTCCCGCCAAAGAAGCTGATCAGGAAGAGTGAGATCTGGGACTGGAAAGCCGAGAAGATGATCGCTGGACTAGCCGGCAGAATATAGTTCACCAACTCCTTGTCGACGCTCGGGTCGTCCGCGGCTGGCCAGTCGAAGTAGCGGCGGCTTGCTTTGTGGACCAGCATCCCATTCAACGTGAAATTCAAGGCACTCAGCCAAGCCGCAGACCAGGCATTGAGTCCGCCGAACAGGGCGAGTCCGACGTACGCGACCAATCGCCCAGCACCCGAGATGACCTGCGGGACGTAGTACTCGCGCAGCCGTCCGAAGACAAAGAGTGGTGCGGAAAAGTACGAGACTTTTCCGCTCGCATACAGGCTTACAAGTACCGATGACAGCAGCAGCAGCTGGGTTCCCAACCCCCAATGGCGCCTGTAGGTCAACGTCAGAAAGAAGATCGATGCAATCGGCGCGAGGATCACGTAAGCCCGATTGCGGAGGTGGCGCGCGGAGCGTACATATCTCCCGACCAACGCCCGGTCGTCGCGTCGATCGCCAACCAGCGGCACGATTGTGCTCGCGAATCCGAGATCCATCAGGACAGAAAATACGGTTTGAAATCCGTTTGCCAGGCCAAATTGGGCGTAGGCCTCAACACTAAGGCGGCGAACGAGGAGTAGCCCCGCCAGCATACTGATACCTTGCGCCATGCCCTGTCCAAAGACAAATCCGGTCACGATGTGCAGAATTTTGCTGCCTCGGCTCTGGGTTGGCGCCTCCGTCAGGACCGCGGCGGGCAAGGGAGATAACTCTGGGTCAAACTCCTCTATGTCGTGCGGTTCAAACGCCATCCGTCGATTCTATCGTCCGCCGGTTACTTGGCGTGTGCCGGCCCGCACTTCAAACTCGCCCAGCACCCACTCCGGAGGACAGAGTCCCGGAAAGTAGCTTTCGGCGGTCAGGTGCCAATACTTCGGCGCAAACACTATCTTCGTCTTGCTGGGGTTCAGCCATGCTCCCCACCACGAGAAGCTGCTGTTTGCGAGGATGTGGTGTTGGCAGGATGACATCAGGCGCATATCGTCATGGGCTGTCGCATCGTCGTTGTGGTCAACGAAGACGGCACGAATATCCGTGGGAAGATTGGCTCTGGTGTACGCAATATCATCGGAGAAGACGAAGAACACGGGGTTCTTCAAGCGCTCACGAAAGTGTTCGATCGCACGTTCGTAAAACTCCATCGGCAACGCGATCTGGCCCTCGGCGGCCAGGGTATAGTCCCCGCGCCGCACATGCAGCGAGACCGCATCTTCCGTGTTGCAGATCTGGCGTAGAACCTCGGCGCTTCGGCCCTCCGGCGGTCGGGCAAAGCGGAACTGCTCCCGCACCTCTAAGGCGACGTGGTCTACCATCTCGTGCGATTGCCAGTAGCCCGCAACGTAGAGTGTGCTGGCGTCGCTGCGCACAGGAGGATCGCCGACAAAGGTATAGCGCTGTTCCAACTGCTCGCGTAGGACCTCGACGCCGAGTAGTCTGCAATATGCAGTCAACACCGGTTGCAGGGATCGCTTCTCAGAGAGCAGCAGGCGTTCCTGCTGCGTCACCACCGCGTATGGAGCCGTGATGGAAAAGTTCGGCAGCAGAAATGGGCGAGGACTCCCGTAGGAGTGCGCCTTTTGCGGAGGATCAATCGCCAGCCGCATCGGCCCGCCAAAACGCTTGGCGTAGTACATCCCGGCAGCATATTGGAACAGTTGATTTCCGAGACCACTGATCTGCCGAACTACGATCTTCATTGCCTCTCCATAGTCCTTCGAGCAGAGCCGCAGAGCCCTAGTCTTGACTAGGCGGCGACTTGGTAAATTCAAAGAGTCCACAAGCCATTTCGCTGGGCGGCAGCGCGCGCGGATCACTGTCTTCGTACAACTCTCCGTCATCTCCCACGAACGAAAACGATACCAGTTCAAGGCCGGCAAAATGATTAAGAATGGTCTGCGGCGCAAAGACTCGATGCGCATTGAACTCCACGCGTTCCCGTCCAACCGGGACGGAAAAATAGAGTCGACCTCCCGGTGCCAGAACCCGTTGCAACGACGCCATAAATTTGAAGCAAGCCATTGGGTCGACCGGGTCAGTGTAACGCCCCAGACCAAAGTGTTCCGCGACGTGGAGAGTCGACACGGAGTCGATGCTGTCCGTGCCAATGTGACGCAGTTCGGTCGCGTCATCCTGAAGAAAAGTGAGCCCTTCCAGGTTGCTGGTCAGCGGGCGAATGTCGATCGCTGTGACCGGCATAAAGACCAGCAGGTGAGCGACAAAGCCGTCGGTTCGCGATCCGATGTCGAAGTGTTGGGTTGGCTTCCGGCGGAAAACCTTCTTCGCAGCCCAAAGATCCTGATGGAAATAGTGGCCGCCCGTGGTTCCGGCACCGCTTTCCATATCAGTCAGAATCGGGAACGCATCTTTCCAGCGGGCGCGAAATGTGTTGCGCCCATTCATCCGCTGATAAGTCAGGAGGTTGCGAACATAGGTGGGCAGGTGTCGAAGATTGCGGATCGGAGTCGCAGGATGAAACCCGGTGAGGTACGCCTGCTTCTGCCAAAAAGATTTGAGCACCTTTAAATCCTCCCACCTCGCCACGATTCACACAAGTGACTCGTTCCACTTGCTGAGGTGGAGTTCCCTAAAATTCAGACCCTGTAGTCTAATTTGGGAATGTCGTCGCACGACTCGGAGGATTTCGTCAGCTTGGACCGCACAATCGGTGGAGCGTCTCAGGTGCCGTCTGGCATAAGTGCCGATGTGTGCTTCATCGTCCCGACCTGCAATCGCGTGGACGCACTGGCATATTGCCTGCAGCACCTCGAGAAGCAGAACTGCCGCAATTTTGAGGTGATCCTCGTTGACGACGGCTCGACCGACTCCACGCCAGATTTTCTTTTGCAATATGTAGTCTCCACCCCGCTTCGGATTCGGGTCGTACGCCAGGAGAACAGCGGTCCAGCGCGCGCTCGCAACCGCGCCGTTGCAATGACCGATTCGCCCATCTGTATCATCCTGGGCGACGACATTCTCTGCTCTCCAGATTTCTGCGCGACACATCTGCAGTTCCACCGCGACAACCCTGGCTTGAGCTCGGTCGGCCTCGGACTCACAGTCTGGTCGGAGTCCCTGCAGGTGGTCACTCCCTTTATGCGCTGGATGGACGAGAGCGGCGCGCAGTTTGCCTATCACGACCTGCTGCGGGGGTTGCGGCCGGACTGGCGCCATTTCTACACCAGCAATCTTTCCGTCAAAACTCAGTTGCTTCGGGAAAACCCCTTCAATGAGCGCTTCACCCAGGACCGTTGGATGATGGAGGACATGGAACTCGGATATCGGCTGCAGAGCCGGAATTGCCTCCGACTCGTCTTGGTGCCAGATGCGCTTGCCGAACACCTGCATCCCACAGATTTTCGCAAAGCTTGTAAGCGAGCCTACGCGGCTGGCCTCTCCGCACTGGTTTTCGACAATCTGTGCCCGGCTCGTGCGGTTCCGGCCCATGGGGTGCTCCACCGCGCAGTCCGCGGGGCTCTGTGTGCCAATGCGTGGCTGATGCCGACTGTGTCGTACCTGACCCGGATTATGACGGAATTCTGGTGCCCCAACCCTCTGCTGCGACCGGTGCTGGCCTGGCATACCGCCGTGGCACGTCGGCGCGGTCGCTGATTCTATCCCTGCCAAAGAATAGTTCGCGTTGCACCACCTATCTGTGTTACCTTGAAATTGCACTGAACAAAAATGGTGCAGGCATCGCAGGCAAAGACTCTCTGGAAATTCTGAAATCAGAACAGAGGTCTGGCCAGAGACTGCGAATCGTGCCTCTCCCGCGCTTCTTCATACGGCCTGTCTTGTTTCTGATGTTATGGACAGGGGATTTCGTGGAAGCCGCGCTGGTTGCTCTGGCTGGAAGGCTTCGGTCATCGGACCAGCCTCGCCGTGCAGCAGCAGCGCTTCCGTAAAACGACAGCAATGCTGACCTGAAACATATTAGCTGGTGCTTCGCGGACCTCGGTCCAGACGCGCCCCGCGACCCCCACAGTGGGCCCTCGCTTACCTGTAATACGAAGGAAGAATCTTGAACTCCGCAACTCTCGAACCGCAGGAAATGACTGTTTCCGAAACCATTACCCCCTCCCAGAACACCCATCAGGCTCCCGTACAGACCCCGGCTCAGCCGCACATCGGTGCCACCGCGTCTACCATCACCGCGACCAACGCCATCATCGACCCGGCCACCGGCCTCCCGATGCTGCAGGGCGTCAGCTTCCAGGACTTCCATATCTCGGAGAGCCTGAAACACCGCCTCGCCGCTGGCGGTTTCAACACCCCCACGCCGGTCCAGGCCAAGGCCATCCCGCCCGCGTTGCAGGGCAACGACATTCTCGCCACCGCCTCCACCGGCACCGGCAAGACGCTCAGCTTCCTGATCCCGATGATCGAGCGCATGGATGCAAACTCCGTGCCATCGTCCAAGGGAAAACGTGGCCCCATCCGTTCGCTCATCCTGCTCCCGACGCGTGAGCTCGCGATGCAGGTCCTCGAGGCCTACTCGAAGATCTCGCCGCAGGCTAAGTCCGACTCCGTGCTCGTCTGCGGCGGTCTGTCTGAGAACACGCAGCTTGATCAGCTTGGTCGCGGCCCGCGTCTCGTCGTCGCCACGCCCGGCCGTCTGGAAGACTTCCTCCGTCGCCGCTCGGTGAACCTCAACTTCGTCGAAATGCTCGTTCTGGACGAAGTGGACCGCATGCTCGACATGGGCTTCCTGCCCGCCATCCGCCGCATCGTCGGCGCGCTGCCCAAGACCCGCCAGACCATGTGCTACTCCGCGACCCTCGATGCCAACATCTCCGAGATCGTTCGCGACTACGTGCAGAAGCCTGTCCGCGTCGAGATCGGCACCACCTCAAAGCCCAGCGATCAGGTTGAACTCCGCGCTTACACCGTCATGCAGGACCAGAAGCTCGGTCTGCTCGACCAGATGCTTCGCGAAGAAGAGGGAACCTTCCTCGTCTTCTCGCGCACCAAGCATGGTGCCGACCGTATCGCCACTAAGCTCGAAAAGCTCGGCCACGACACGGAAGTCATCCACGGCGATCGCTCGCAGTCGCAGCGTACCGCCGCGCTCAAGGGCTTTGCCAGCGGTAAGCACCGCATCCTCGTCGCAACCGACGTTGCTGCTCGCGGTATCGACGTCAAGGACATCGCGCACGTCGTCAACTACGACCTGCCGAATGCCTCCGACGACTTCGTCCACCGCATCGGCCGCACCGGCCGCGCTGGTAAGAAGGGCGTTGCGACAACGTTTGTCATGCCGCAGGAGCGCAGCGATGCACGCAAGCTCGAGCGCGAACTGAAGATCAAGCTCGAGTGGCGCGAAGCCGACAAGGGTCTCGCCAAGGAAGAGCGCAACCGTCCCGTGGACATGTCCAGCGCGCCGATTGACTCCTTGCTCCAGATGGAAACCCGCTCGTGGAAGAGCGGCGACGTCTCGGCCGAACGCCAGACCGGCATCCCCTCCACTCCGTATCGTCCCTCCGGCAACGGTGGTGGCGGCGGACGTCAGCGCAGCGGTGGCGGCGGCTTCTCCGGCAATCGCAACGGTGGCGGCGGCGGACGTGGCCCTTCTTCCAACTCGCGTCCCGGCTCCAGCCGCTCTGGCCCCGCACGTCGCGGCCGCTAGTCCCAACTCAAGTCCGCTGGGTGCCCCATGTTCGACGCTTGTTTCATCGCGTCGACCATGGGGTTTCTCATTGCATTTCGTGCATCATACGGGCATGCCCGAAATACTAAATGACCTCGAGGAACTCGCGAAGGACGATCGTAACTTCCTTCTGCGCATCGTCCAACCTGGCCTCGCCGGCCTGATGGATGGTTCTGTCTCCACGCTGGCCCCTATCTTTGCGACCGCCTTTGCCACCCATAACTCCCACACGGTCTTCCTGATCGGCGCCGCAGCGGCTGTCGGAGCCGGAATCTCAATGGCCTTCTCAGAGGGCCTCTCGGATGACGGCGAACTCACCGGTCGCGGAAATCCGATCTATCGCGGCCTCGTCACCGGCGGCATGACCTTCATCGGTGGCTTCCTGCACACGATGCCGTTCCTGATCTCGAACGTCCACCTTGCGCTCACGTGGGCGTATCTGGTGGTTGGCGTAGAACTTCTGGTCATCTCGTGGATTCGCCACCGCTACTTCAAGTCGTCGCTGGCGCTGTCGGTTTTGCAGGTTGTGGTCGGCGGAGGCCTGGTCTTCGCAGCGGGAGTTCTAATCGGCAGTTCGTAATCCGCCAACGACCCGCCGCCACCCGCGCCTCACCACCTTCATCCCCATCCAGACCCCCACGCCGCAAGCCACAATCATCGCAGCCACGGCGCTGCCGGCGACCAGCGGATGGTGCATCACGAGCCACGTCAGGCCAATCGCAACGCCATCTTCCGCTGTACTCAATCCTATGTTTGAGATGGGTTCGGGGCTTGGCGTCACCGCCACGCGCATCGCTGTCTTCGATCCGTGGGCCACTGCCGCGATCGTCGCACCCAGACAAGTCACCAACAGGTGCATCTCCAGCGACAGGTGGGTTCCGACTCCATAAGCCAGCAGCGCCGCGACAGGAATCCGTACAAACGTGTGCAGCGCGTTCCAAACCACGTCGAAGCCTGGAACTTTGTCGGCAAAGGTCTCAACACCGAATAGCACGCCGCTCGCCACCATAATCCATGTATTGCTAAGCGAACCCAGACCATCCGGCAGCACAATCCAGTGCAGCCGGGCCATCGCGCCCAAAGAAAATACTGTCGCATACACGTTGAGCCCAGCCGCAAAGCTGAGCGCGATGATGATTGCGGCAAGATTGACCGGCGAAACTGCCAATTCCGACATGCAGCCAAACTACCACGGCCAGCTCCCACTCCGGTCTATGCCGTCATTCTGGCAAAGCCAGAATCTCAGTATTTGTCTTTTACGCAATAACAACGGAATTCAAACCCTATTCGCCAAAGACCTGTAAAATAGAAGAAATATCATGATTTCCACTTCCAATGTAACTATGCGCTATGGCTCGAAGCTCCTCTTTGAGGATGTCTCCGTGACCTTTACCTCTGGTCGTCGATACGGCCTTACCGGCCCCAACGGCGCTGGCAAATCCACTTTTATGAAGGTACTTACGGGCGAGATCGATCCCCAGAAGGGCAACGTCGTACGCCCCAGGAAAGTCGGCGTCCTCAAGCAGGATCAGTATGAGTTTGACGCCTACCGCGTGATTGACACCGTCATCATGGGCAACAAGGGCCTTTGGGCTGCCTTGGAAGAGCGCGAGATCATCTACAACAAGGCCGAGATGACCGACGAGGACGGCTCCCGCCTCGGCGAACTCGAAGGCATCGTTGGCGATGAAGACGGCTACGAAGCAGAGGCCAACGCCGCGGTTCTGCTGCAGGGTCTCGACATTCCCGACGAACTCCACGAGCGCAAGATGTCCGAGCTCCAGGGTGGCCAGAAGGTCCGTGTTCTGCTCGCGCAGGCCCTCTTCGGCGACCCGCAAGCTCTGCTCCTCGACGAGCCTACGAACTATCTTGACCTTGAATCCATCCATTGGCTCCAGGACTTCCTCATCCGGTACAACGGTACGGTTATCACCATCTCGCATGATCGCCACTTCCTCAACGCGGTCTGTACCCACATCGCCGATATCGATTACGAGACGATCATCACCTACAACGGCGGCTACGACGACATGGTGCTGCAGAAGACCAGCATCCGTACCCGTATCGAGAGCCAGAACGAGCAGCGCGAAAAGAAGATCGCTCAGTTGAACGACTTCATCGCCCGCTTCTCCGCCGGAACCCGGTCCAGCCAGGTGAACTCGCGTAAGAAGGAAGTCGAGCGGCTTGCAACCAGCGAGCTTGCCCGCTCCAACATCGCGCGCCCCTTCATTCGCTTCGACATGGTCCGCCCCTCCGGCAAGACGGTCGTCGAATTCGAGAACGTCAACAAGAGCTACACGCAGAAGGATGGCAAGGTCGAGCATGTCATCAAAAACTTCTCGGGTGCCGTCGAACGCGGAACCAAAGTCATCCTGATGGGCCGCAACGGCCAGGGTAAGACCACCATCCTGAAGGCTCTCTTAGCAAACGCTCCGGGCATCGAAGAGAAGGATGTGTCCATCGACGCCGGCTCCGTAAAGTGGGGTCACGAGGTCTCGATCGGCTACTTCGCGCAGGATCACAAGGGTTCCATCCAACTTGGTATGACGGCGTCGGACTGGCTGCATCAGTTCGATCCTGCGGCCACCAAGGAAGATATCCGCGGCATTCTCGGCCAGATGCTCTTCAAGGGAGAAGAAGGCCTGAAGAAGACCGACGCGCTATCCGGAGGGGAAGCGGCCCGCCTGCTCTTCTGCAAAATCATGCTGCAGAAGCCCAACGTGCTGGTCCTCGACGAACCGACGAACCACTTGGATCTCGAAAGCATCAACGCGCTGAATCAAGCGATCCAGAAGTATGAAGGCACAGTCTTCCTCGTCACACACGACCAGGATCTGATCGAAGAGGCTGGCACCCGCATCTGGCACTTCCAGGGCGGACCGACCAAATTCCAGATCACTGACCACAAGGGTCCATACGAAGAGTACGAACAGCAGTTGGCCATGTCGTCCAAATAAACCGGGTGCCCCATGTTCGACGTCGCTTCATCGCGTCGACCATGGGGTTACTCAACGTCGTAAGCTTCGCAGAAGAGGCAACATGCCCAATACCGATCCCACTCCAAATCGCGGCAAGAACGTCCTCGGTCAGCCTCTCTCAACTTGCGGCTGCAACCCGATGACCGGCTTCTATCGCTCCGGATGCTGCGAAACTGGCCCTGAAGACCTCGGTGTCCACACCATCTGCTGCATTGTCGACGCGGCATTTCTAGCTGCGTCCAAGGCGCTCGGCAACGATCTCTCCACACCCCATCCGCAATACGGCTTTCCGGGTCTGAAGCCGGGCGACCGCTGGTGCGTCTGTGCTGCTCGCTGGCTACAGGTTCAGCAAGCCGGAGCCGCGTGTCCCGTTGTTCTGGAAGCTACGCACGAGAACACATTGAAGATTGTCCCATTCGATCTTTTGATTCAGCACGCGGTCATTCCGGCCCAGCTCCACTGAAATCTGTACGTTTCTACCGAATTCAAGAGTTTTTCATGCGCCCCCACGGCTCAGGCAATCAATAATCGCCAGTAGAGGTAGTCGAAATAGACGTTTCTTGTTTTGGCCCTAAACGTGCTTCGTGACAAGACATATCACCTCGAATTTCAACTGAGTCCGTCCCGGCAATCAGGCTAAGTTTGTGCCAGCGCTGGAGTCGTTCACGACATCTACAGCAACGCGTGTCACACGTCTCGCGTCGAAAGATTCCGTCCAAGGAGCTTGACCTTTAATATGAAATTCACTCTCTCAGCAAAGCGGCTTCTCGCCCTCGCATCTGCCCTGGCGTTCTCATTGGCCACGGCGCTGCCATCCAGCGCCCAGTCTGCGGCTCTCGGAAACATCTCCGGTACCGTACACGATAAGACCGGCGCAATCGTCTCCGGCGCAACCGTCACCGTGACGAGCCTCCAGACCGGTGCCAGTCGTACCCTCACCACCGATTCCGACGGCCATTACGCAGCCACATTCCTCCAGCCCGGTGCCTATGAAGTGGTGATCGGTGGCGGAACCTTCGGCAAGGTCGACGTCAAGAACGTCAGCGTCACCGTTGGCGACACCCGCACCGTGGATGCAGCCCTATCCGCCGCCTCGGTTTCGACCGATGTCATCGTCACGACCGACTCGCCCCTGCTTGACACGGAGAAGGTTGCCGCATCGCAGACGGTCTCGGAAGTCCTCGTAACGAACCTTCCGGTCAACGGTCGTCGCTTTGACAACTTCGTACTTCTCACGCCGAACGTCGTTCCCGACGGAAATACGGGTCTGATCAGCTTCCGCGGAATCTCCGGTATCTATAACTCGAACATCGTCGACGGCGCCAACAACAACCAGGCGTTCTTCTCCGAGGCTCGTGGCCGCTCGATCGGCGCGCCGTACGTCTATCCGATCGATGCGATCAAGGAATTCTCGTCAGAAAACACAGGCTACTCAGCCGAGTTCGGTCAGGCTGCTGGCGGTATCATCAACGCCATCACGAAGTCCGGCGGCAACCGCTTCCACGGTGATGTGTACGAGGACTACCGCACACCGGGTTTCAACGCCATCGACCGCCAGTCCAAGGCCAAGCCGGTCAAGGTACAGAATCAGTTCGGAGTCTCCGTTGGTGGACCGATCATCAAGGACAAGCTCTTCTTCCACTTTACCTACGACGGATACCGCAAGGTCACCCCGATCTCTTACCTGAGTGGCTACACTAGTGCGACCCAGAGCGTCACCGATCTCGCCTCGCTCTGCAACGGAACCACCGCTTACCTTACGCGCGGTGCGTCCATTTACCCCAGCACGATCCCCGGCATCACGCCAACGCAGTGCGCGGCTGGTGTGACGTTCATCAAGACCCAGCTCGGCGCTTTCCCTCGCAACGTCAAGCAGGACATCTTCTTCCCGCGCCTTGACTACCAGCTCAACTCCAAGACCCACCTCTCGGCCAGCTTCCTATGGGAGAACTTCCACCAGCCGAATGGCTACAACACCTCCACGACCGTCACCAGCGGCGGCGTCAGCAACAACGGTACGGCAGACTTCCACCAGCGGTTCCTGGTCGTGAATGCCGAGACGGCGCTCAACGCCCGCTCTGCAAACGTGGTCCACCTCCAGTGGTCGCGCGATCTGGAGACGGACACCACGAACTCCGGCGGCCCGAACATCGGCCTCGCCGGCATCGTGTCGTACGGCGAAACCAGCGCTCTGCCCCGCGGAGCCTTCCCGGACGAACACCGCCTGCAGGTTACCGATATCTACTCCACCACCTTCGGTAAGCACACCATCAAGGCTGGCTTCGATGCCAACTTTATCCACGAGCAGCTTCAGAACCTCTTCCAGGGCGACGGTAGCTTCACCTACGGCACCGGTACCAGCGAATTCAACTTCGCCAACTGGATCCAGGACGTCTATCAGGTCAACGGCGGACGCCATTACAACGGATTCACGCAGGTTCGCGATAACATCACGGGAACCGGTGCGGACGACTTCTGGAATCAAGATCTGGACGGCTTCGTCGAAGATGCCTGGAAGGTTACCCCTAAGGTCCTCATCTCCGCTGGCATTCGCTATGACGTGCAGCTTGTCCCGCAACCCGACAAGCCAAACCTTACCTCGGCCGCAGCACAGACCTACACTTCGGTTATCAATAACTACAAGGGCATGATTCAGCCCCGCCTTGGCTTCGCCTGGAACCCGTATGCGGGAACTGTCGTTCGCGGTGGATTCGGTACCTTCTACGGTCTCAATTCCAACTCGGCCTACTACACGCAGCGTCGTGAGAACGGTGTCTACCAGCAGCAGTTCAACGTCAGCGCGTTGACCACTCCTAATACTCCATACATAGCTGCCAACACCAACCCTGCTAAGGGGCCTCTTTGCACTCCGGCTATCGGGCAGAGCGTGTGCTTTCAACAGTCTGGAACATACGCTGCCAATGCCCCTCAGGGCGGTGTGCCGGAGTTCACTCCCCCGGGTCCGGCTCCGACCAACCTGGTTACGGGAGCGAAGAACCCCGCTGTTGACACCGGTCTGGCTCTCGGATCCATTGCAGCGCGCGGTCTTGATCCAAACTTCAAGAATCCTGAGTCGCTGTCGTGGGACTTCACCGTGGAGCAGGCGCTGCCTCTTCACTCCACCATCACCCTGGCATACGTTGGGAACCGGGGCCTTCGCCTTCCGATCTTCGTCGATACCAACGTTGATCCGGCCTCGGCTGTTACCCGCACCTATTCGTTCCTGCCAGCGGGCGCTTCGGCCGTCAACATCCAGATGCCGTACTACACGGCGCGCCTCTCCAACAACACGGGTTCCATCCTGACTGGGTTCTCGGACGTGAACAGCAACTACCATTCGTTTGTCGTCAGCTACCGAAAGCCGATGAGCCACGGCGTGGAGATCCTCGGTAACTTCACGTGGGCCAAGTCGATGGACGGCGGTCAGGTCTCGGGAGTCAACGGAACCTTCAACGGAACCGATGTTCCGATCGATCCTTTCGCTCGTGGCAGCCGTCTGGGCCGCAGCGCAGAGTATGCAAGGTCAGACCTCGACGAGCGTACCCGCGGAGTCTTCTCGGTCGTAGCCAAGCCCACGATTGATCGCGTTGTCAGCAACAAGTACGCTCGCTACGCCGTAGATGGATTCACCATCTCCGGCAGTGTAACGGCTCAGGATGGCCAGCCCTTGACGGGATTCATGGCAAGCGCGCCGTCCTCAGCAATCGGCGACGGTGGTCTTACCGGTGCAGAGCTTTCGCTCTTCAACTCCGGCACCAACGGTCGCGTACCGGATGCTGTCGCAAAGCGTAACGCGTTCAAGGGACCGGGCGTTCACAATATCGACTCCCGTATCTCTCGTACTTTCACGATCCACGAGAGCGTCAAGTTCGAGATTCTCGCCGAAGCTTTCAACGTGTTGAATCACAAGAATATTGTGGGCGTCACATCCAGCTTGTATACCTTCGTCAATCCGGGCGCGGCATATAACGGTGGTGCCTGCCCGGCAACGGGAAACAACGGCTGCATCGTTCCGTTGCCAGCCAGCACGCTTCCGTTCGCCACGCAGAGCAGCACCTCCAGTGTTCTGTATGGTCCACGCCAACTGCAGCTAGCAGCCAAGCTGTACTTCTAACCCTCTACCCACGCAACAAAACAGCGGCTCCGGAATCTCCGGAGCCGCTTCTTCGTTAATCCACCCCACTCTGTGCCCCATTCATCGCGCCGTTGCTCTACGCGATGAGTGGGCCCCGCCACCGCTCGTGCGTTCCCTAACCTGCCACTGAACCTTCAGCAAACGGTGCCAATTGAGCCTTACTCGGCTTCTTCGTCAGCAAGCTAACCACGCCAAGGCAAACCAGCGAGGCCAGCAGCGCCGGAAAGATTGCATCGCGCTCCGACATCACCTTCGGTAGGTTCTTATGCACGAAGTCGAAGTCCCAGAACACCGTGACGAATGTTCCTGCGGCAATACTGGAAACGGCTCCTGCCGCAGTAGCTCGCTTCCAAAAGAATGCAGACAAAATAACCGGTGTCAGCGCCGCCGAATAAATCGTATAAGCGTGCAGACTCATCGCCAGCACCGACTTAATTCCCAGCGACTGCCAAAGGGACCAAAGGCCCAAAAACACCACCATAAGTCGGCTGACAATCAAGATGCGTTTATTACTGGCCTCTGGCTGGATATATCTCACAAATACATCGTTGACCAGATTAGTAGCCGGCGAGAATAAGTAGTTGTTCGCCGTCGAAATGACTTTGGCAAAGATGGCTCCCACCAATATCGCACCCAACAGCCGCGGCAGAGCGTGCATTCCGGTATAGGCCAAAATCTCGCGCGGCCGAGCGTGAACCTCGCCATCGGGAAACAACGCCGAGCCAATCACTGCAATCGTCACAATCGCGCTCTCCAGGATGAGAATCCCGATAAACCACCCAATGACCGCGCGGGTTGCATCCTTGCCCGACTTCGCCGAAAAGAACTTCTGATACATACTCTGGTTACCCAGCATTAGCAGGCACGTGGGAAGAAACAGCTCCGCCGCCTGCATCCCCGTGAACGTGCCCATGGGTTTGAAGTGGCTCGCCGGCAGCGCTGCAACCACATGGTTCCAGCCACCCGCAATATGGGTCAGCAGCGGTAGCGCGACTAACAGGGAAATTGTCGCAAGCAGACCGATCGCAACATCCATATAAGCGACGGAGCTCATACCCGCAATCGCGGTAAACAAGATGACAAAGCCAGCAATGATGTACTGACCAAGCACCGGAGTTATACCCGGAAAAATAAGGTGCAGAATATCTCCGCCACCAATAAATTGATAACTCGTAATCGCTGTATAAGTGAATAGCACGGCGATAACTCCCAGACCGCGCGCGGTCTGGTTATAGCGAGCTTCCAGCAAATCCGGAATCGTAAACTGTGCAAACTTCCGCGCACGCGGCGCTATGAAGTAGATCAGCAGCAGTCCGGCCCATCCACCGGCGCTCTGCCACAGTGCGGAGAAGCCGTTTTTGTAAGCGTTCTCCGCGCCGCCGAGCAGCGAGCCCGACCCAATCCACGAGCTCAGCAGCGTGAAGATCAGCACATACACCGGCAGCGAGCGGCCCGCCACCAGGTAATCCGCCTTCGTCTTCACCTTCGAGACCCGCGCCAATGACACCGTCAGCAAGCTGACAACGATAATCCCCAAAACAATCGCGTAAACATTCATAGTAGATGCGGACAGTGTACCCGACCGCCCCGCCCTGCGCTCTAATGGCGTAAATTGGTGTTACCAAATCGACCCATTCCCGGGACCCATGATCAACCTGACACAACTCTCTGTCGTAGCCCTGTCCCTCGCACTCCCCGCGAAAACATCTCCCGACCAATTCGCCACATGGCGCGGCCAGATCCGCCACGCCCTCTACGTCCCCGACAGGCTCCCGCCGCTCGAACCCAACACCAACGGCTACATGCGCGAGGACCGGGAAGGCGGTCTCGACGCCCTCGGCACCGACCTCCCCGGAATCCCCCGCGCCAACATGACCGTCCTCCCCGACGCCGACTGGGAGCATCTGAAACCAGAGCTGACCTATGAATCCTGGGCGGAGAAAGTGAAGGCGGCAGAACTTGCGATGGTGCATCCTACTCAGCAATCCACGGCCACAACTACCATTCCGTCGAACAAAGAAGGGCACAATCGGGACAGACCTGCGGATCAGACTGAGTTGGACGGTATCGCCGTTCGCGGTCGGGCAATTGCCGCCTATGACCAAGCAGCTTGGCAGGCGACAGACCTTGTCCGGTCGATCCAACCACATGAAGGGGCGGTCAAGATGTATCTCGGTTGGCAAACGGACGACGGGTGGAAGATTGGGTTTGGCAAACTCAATAAATCAGGGACGCGCTTCCTCTTGGCATACGAAGTCCCCCCGTTCGTCGGGGGAGTGAAGCCCACCGTCGTCGTCCATGATCCGGCAGTTGAAGATGATGGGTTTTGGCTCAAAGAGGCTCTGGCATTCAACACAGTGAGGGCGCAGGTCGCGATAAATCGGCCCTACAACATTGCCGCTTTACCAGCGTGGTTAGGCGGACACGGCCATTGGTGGATCTACACTTATCCGGCGCAGACAGTGACGGGAACCTATCCTGCGGGTGGTGACACGCGCTATACCGTTTCGGCTGATGGGAAGGCGATTGAGGAAGTGCACGAGATGCATGCATCCATCATTGAGTATGACTTGAGCCCCAAGCTGAACGACTTACAAATCTATCGGACTTCGTACCTAGACGACGCTCCAGAGGACACCGACGTCGCGAACGCTATCATGATGGGCCATGTTCCTGCGACAGTCGTGACGCCGAAATTTGTTTACCGGATAGCTGCTGACGGAACCGCGACGTACGTTACAACTACAGATGTTTTTCGAAAGTCTCAGGAGAAACTTAACTAAAGGAAACTGTTTTCTTGCCGGGTTCCGCGAACATAGAAATGGAACTCCCTAAACCGGTCCCTAACTGAACCACTCCGATAACCAGCCCTTCAAATTCCCGCCCTAATCTATCCCCAGCATCCACCACTCGCATCAAACTGACTCAGAGGCGGAAATGAGAAAAATCCCCGCACCGGATCCACGGAACCGCACCACGCATCCAATGGGTGTGAGGAAGATCCCGATGAAGCGACCGTTCGCTGTCGTAAAAATCCAGCAGGGCATGCGCCTTGCGTGGGAGTCGCACGCTGAGCCGATGAGCGGTACGGCTGGCAAACTCGTCGAAGTCGCTCCCGGGGAACTTGGCGTCATGTTTCTAGGCCATTCGTCGTTCCTGCTGCAGATGGAAGGCGCAAATGTCATGATTGACCCGGTCTTTGCAACCCGGCTGATCGTGCTGCGCCGCCAGCGTCGCCCCGGTATCAAGGTGGAAGATCTGCCCGCAATCGACATCGTGCTGCTGACCCACGCGCACATGGATCACCTGAACCGGCCGACCCTGCGCCGAATCATTCGTGCGACACGAAATAAGACCGGCCATGCACCCATGGCGATTGTCCCCGCGGGAGTTGAGGATCTGGTCGCTGATCTTGGCTTCCGCGAGGTCCGGACGATGAA
Source organism: Rhodanobacteraceae bacterium (assembly GCA_043783075.1). Lineage (GTDB taxonomy): Bacteria > Acidobacteriota > Terriglobia > Terriglobales > Acidobacteriaceae > Edaphobacter. Next base: position 4,342 of record JAYVZU010000514.1, on the reverse strand, counting down.
GTGGTGGGGCGAGACGCACGCTTGCCGCCTCGACATCACTTTTACCCCCGCGAAGCACTGGGGTGCGCGGATGTTCGCCGATACGCACCGACACTTTGGCGGCTACGTCCTCGCCGACGCCGCTGGGCATCGCGTCTACCACTCCGGCGACACAGCTTACTTTGACGGCTTCAAAGAAATTGGCAAGCGGCTACACCCGCAAGTCGCGCTGCTGCCCATCGGCGCGTATTTCCCGGACACTTACCGCGCCGTCCACACCAGCCCCGAAGAAGGTCTGCAGGCATTCGTCGATGTGGGCGCTGAGACCATGATTCCAATGCACTTCGGCACATTTCGACTAGGCCGAGAGCCCATGGAAGAGCCTCCAGTGCGCCTGATGGAGGACGCGAAACGGCGCGGAATCGAGGCCAAGGTTCGGATCCTCGGCGAGGGTGAGACGTTTGTCGCGCCGCGAACAGATGAGCCGGAAGTCGGCAACGTTTCGCTTCTTGCCGCATCCAAGTCAGAATGAACACAGTCACGAAAACCTTCAAGATTGGCGGCGACCTCGAGGTCAACCGCCTCGGCTTTGGCGCAATGCGACTGGTGGGCGAAGGCGTATGGGGCGAACCCAAAGACCCCGAAAACTCCGCGAAGGTCCTGCGGCGCGCTGTGGAAGTCGGTGTCAACTTCATCGACACCGCTGACGCCTACGGCCCGGCGGTCGGCGAGCGTCAAATCGGTGACGCCCTGGCGCCATATAACGGCGTGGTCATCGCCACAAAGGGTGGATTGACGCGTCAGGGGCCCAATAAGTGGGCACCAGTTGGACGCATGGAATACCTTACCCAGCAGGTCGAACTCAGCCTCCGGTTCCTCAAAACCGATTGCATTGGCCTCTGGCAACTGCACCGCATTGACGCAAAAATCCCTGTTGAGGAGTCACTCGCCTGCATCGCCCGCTTCCAGCGCCAGGGCAAGATTCGCCATGTCGGCCTCAGCGAAGTGAAGATCGAAGACATCGAAAGGGCGCGTAAAGTCGTCAAGATCGTAAGCGTGCAAAACAAGTACAACGTCACCGATCGCGAGCACGAAGACGTGCTGAATTACTGCGAAAAAGAGGGTATCGCTTTCATTCCGTGGTTCCCAGTCGCGGCCGGAAAGCTCGCTCAACCCGGCGGCAAACTGGACGAAATAGCCAAGAATCACGATGCCACGGTCAGCCAGTTGTCGCTCGCATGGCTGCTCCGTCGCTCGCCCGTAATCCTCCCAATCCCCGGCACCAGCTCTGTCGCGCACCTTGAAGAGAACGTCAAAGCGCAGGATGTGGCCCTCTCCGACGCCGAGTATGCCGAAATCGCAGCTGCAGCCAAAGCCTGACCCCAAAACGCTCGGGTGCCCCATTCATCACTGCCTCATAGTGATGAGTGGGCATTCGCGAAGCGAACCGTCTTCCTCTCAGGAATAACGTGCAGGTGGTCAGACCAATCGTGTACTATTCTCACGACGCATGAAAGTTGCCTCGGGAGATTTCGGATGAAGAAAATGTTAGCGTTGGCGGCGGTTGTAGTCTTGGGTGTTTCGGGCGCGGCCGCCCAGACGGTTTGCGATGTGCGCACATTCGGGGCGAAGGGCGATGGCACCACCAAGGATACGGTTGCGATCCAAAAGGCAATCGATAGCTGCTCGGTGAAGAAGGGCACAGTCAAGCTCGCCGGCGGCGACTTCGTTACCGGGCCGCTCGACCTGAAGAGCAATGTGACGTTTAGCGTCGCGAAAGATGCCAAGCTGCTCGCCTCGACCGACCGAGCCGACTACAAGCTAACGACCCTGATGCGGCTGTCTTCCATCCAGCCATTTCTGCACGTCAATAATGCGGAGAACGTGACCATCACCGGTGGCGGCCTCATCGATGGCCGTGGCCAGGTTTGGTGGGAATACGTCAAAGGCGTCAAGGATGCCGGCGTTCTCGGCACAGATCATCCGCGTCCAATGGGGCTGCTGATCGACCACTCGAAGCACTTCACCATGGAGAATGTCACGTTCCAGAATGCGGGTTTCTGGCAGGTGGTTCCGTACTACTCGGACTATCTCGTCTTCCGCAACATTCGCATTCTCGCTCCGCAGCGCGGCGCGCCAAACACAGATGGCCTTGATCCCGTCAGCTCCAGCCACATCACCATCGACCACTACTTTGCCAGCGTTGGCGACGACAATATTGCCATCAAGAGTGGCCCCATCAACTCGCCCGGGCCGGATTCGCCTTCGACCGATATCACGATTACCGACTGCACGTTTGAGTCTGGTCACGGCCTCTCGATCGGCAGCGAAGTTGCGGGCGGTGTGCAGCGTGTTCATGCGGAGCGCATCAGCTTCAAGGGCACCGACCAGGGTATCCGCGTGAAGTCGAACCGCGACCGCGGGAACGACATCTCGGACCTCAGCTTCAAGGACATCACCATGGACGACGTTCGTACGTCGATCCTGATCAGCGAATATTACCCGAAGGTGATGCCCGAAGGTCCGGTTGCCGCGGAACCTGTGCAGCGCCTGACTCCGCACTTCCACAACATCCGCATCGAGAATGTGAAGTCGATCAATAGCGACTGGGCTGGCGTCATCGTTGGTCTGCCTGAGTCGCCTGTTGTTGACATCATCTTGAAGAACGTCGATATCCAGGCCAAGAAGGGCTTTCAGGTTGGCTATGCGAACGTCGAGTTGCAGCATGTCGTCATCAAGTCTGACGACAGCAAGCCGATGACGATGGGTCCACAGAGCAAGATCACCGGCGACTACAAATAGTCGGCGGCTGTCAGGCGGAGAGGTCCGGACTCAGCAGAGTCCGGACCTCTTCGGCGTTTAGGCCGGTGATGCGGAAGGCCTTCGAGCGATTCGTCTGGCCGGAGACCAATGCGATGCGAGCTCGTGGCAGACCTAGCCTCTCGGCGAGGAAGGCGATCAAGGCTTCGTTGGCTCGGCCGTCGGTTGGCGGGGTGGTTAGTGAGATCTTCAGAGCGCCATCATGGATGCCGGTGATGGCGTTGCGTTTCGCGCCGGGGTGTGCGCGGACGGGGAGGACGCAGCCGTCGGCGGTGTCGGTGAGTCGCAGCACGCTAGTTGTCTTCCTGCGCGAGTTGGCGGACCATGTCCTCAATGTTGTGGACTTCGATCTCCAGCTTGCGGGCGAGGGCGATGAGGACTTGCTCCTGCAACTCCTGGTGGTACAGCAGGCGCGAGATGGAGGCGTGGTCGTGTTCAGCGCGGAGCTCGGCGTGGGATGCGGACTGGCGCTGCCCGACGGAGAGCACGAAGATCAGGATGAGTTGAATGATGTTGGAGCAGGTCAGCAGGAAGGCGAATGGGTAGGGATCCATATTGGTAATGATCCCGATCGGAATCCAGATCGCCTGGATGACGATGGCAAGCGCCAGAGCGACTGGCGAGCCGGTCAGCTGAGCGATGCGCTGGCAGAATCGTTCGACAGGCGAGAGCTGGTCTTGATGCTCGACGTTGGAGTTGCGCACCAGCGGATGGTTTTGTACGTCGATGGGGGTTTCGACTTCGGTAGCGTTCATTGCCGCGATTTTACTCTGCGTCACCGACTGGTGGCGGTGACGGCTGCCGCTTGCCGAAGATTGCAGTCCCGATGCGGACGCAGGTGGAGCCTTCTTCGATGGCCACAGCGAAATCGTTCGACATGCCCATCGAGAGGCCGGTGAGCGTGGGGTGTTTGGGCAGGGCTTCGTTGCGGAGGCGGCGAAGGTGCTGGAAGTAGGGTCGGGCTTCTTCGCCGGCGTTGGCGACATCGTCGGGCCAGGGTGGGACGGTCATCAGGCCGACGGGGAGAAGCGTGTCGAGTTGGGCGATGGCGTCGAGCAGAGCGGGAAGCTCGGCGGGTTCGAGGCCGTGTTTGGTGTCTTCGTGCGAGAGCTTGACTTCGATGTAAATGGGTAGCTTCTTGCCGAGGGCCTGGGCTGCGGCGTTGAGGCGGGTCGCGATCTTCAGCGAGTCGACGGTCTGGATGGCGTGGAAGAGCTCGGCGGCTTTGGCGGTTTTGTTCGACTGCAACGGGCCAATCAGGTGCATCTCGAGGCCGCGGAGTGAGGCGGCGGTTTCGGCTTTTTGTTGCCACTCCTGGACGCGGTTTTCGCCGAAGAGGCGCTGGCCGGCGGCGTGGGCTTCAAGTAGCAGGTCGACGGGGTGCATCTTGCTGACGGCCATCAAGGCGACGTCAGCGAGCGGCCGGTTGGCGCGGGCGCAAGCATCGGCGACTTCGTTTCGGATTCGTTCGAGGTTCTGTGCGATGGACATGCTGTGCGAGGGGTACCCCCCTCCCCCTAGAGTATGTAAAGTCCGGATATAA